>JABICI010000106.1 GCA_018652335.1 Flavobacteriales bacterium | reverse complement strand
GATCCATTAGAAGCATTAGCACCAGGAAAAACCATCGGATTACGATACTCCCCACAAATATAAACATCATCACAAACATCTACAGCAATACTATTAGCTCTATCAGATTTATTACTGCCTATTCCCTCTGCCCAAAGCCAATTACCATCTGTATCCATCTTAAATACAAATGCATCCCACTCCCCATTTGATGTAATAGTAAATGGACCATAGGTGCCTGTATTTTGAAATCCTCCAACTACATAAATATTTGAAAATTGATCAATGGCTAAACGATTATCTCTTGATCCTCTTTGATCCTTTATTCCATCGAAAACATCTACCCAAAGCCAATTACCATCTGGATCTAATTTTCCAATATATCCAGCAGGTTGACAATCAACGTCCCAATCAGGATTCTGAATCGACAATCCATCAAAATCTGCGCTAAATCCAGAGAAGAAACCAGTTACATAAATAAAACCATCTGCATCTACTTTAACATCATACGAGTGATCATCAGCATCATATATAGGATATGGGCAGCCACCAGAAGTATTATCAGAACCAAAGCCAATTACCCAAACAGGATTACCATCTGTATCGATTTTACCAAGTAATGAATTATCATGACTGTTTCTTTGTGCGCCAGGAACATCTAAAGTACCAGCAGCACCTCGAACACCTAAGTAGTAAGAACTCCAAAATGTGCCGGTAATAAATACATCGCCACCAGGAGTTACATGCATACCCAACGCTCTATCATCACAACAACCATACTGTTGATTTCCACCAGGAATTGCCCATATTACATCACCAGTTGAATCAAGCTTTGCAACAAAATTCTCTTTATTATTTCCACCTGTACTTAATGGACTGTTTGTAAGAGTTATTCCACCAAAAGTTGCTTCATTATTATAATAACCACTTATATAAATAAAACCCAAAGAATCTGTACCTATAGATATGCCCTTATCAGATGCAGCACCACCAAAAGATTTGACCCAATCCGTAGTCTGTGCCGGCAAATTAATTGCCAATAATAAAAATATAAGTATATATCTCATGGTTCTAGTAAAGTACATCAATAGTACCCGCTTTATTAAATAACTTTTTATCCATACCCAAAACCTCTATTTGATAATAATATGTCCCTTGATTAACCTTGTTATAGTTATATGTACCGTCCCAATATTTCTCAATATCATCACTCTCAAACAATAATTCTCCCCACCTACTAAAAATTTTAATATTGTAAGTATCAATATTTTTTCCATTAATAACAAATAATTCATTGTGTTCATCATCATTAGGAGTAAAAGCGGAAGGAATAAATAACTGAGTTAAAGGAGCCATTTCAACATTTAACAAATCAGAAAAATCTGTACAACCATTCTCATCCATAATCCAAACATGATAACTACCAGAGTCAACAACAAATAATGTAGATAATGTGTCAATTAACAAATCATCAGAATCAAACCACTGATAGCTTTGATAATCACCAACGGATAATTCTACTTGTTCGCCATCATAAATAATAACAACCGCAGGACTTATAACAGCAATTGGCAAAGGGTTAATAACTACTTCTGGGTTTCCAATAATGGATGTATCTGCCTTACAATCATTAATATCATCAGCTAAGATGATATTATATTCCCCAGCTACTACAGTTGATAATACAAAGTTAGGATTGCTAATATCATTAACTGTTAAAGTTGATGTACCGTTGGAATATGTTAAATCCCAAGGTAACAATCCGTTAAATGTAAAATTGACTTCAACAGTGGTACCATCATCACAAGCCGCACCACCTCCATAAATAGTAGCATGTGGAATGGAATCCTCTGTAATGTTAATTTCATCAGAATCAGAACATCCATAAAAATCTACTATGCTAAGAGTATAACTCCCATCATTGACATCAATAATTGAATCACTGGAACCGTCATTCCAAGAAAAAGTAAATGGACTAGTTCCTCCTGTAATTGTAGGCAAAAGAGAAGTTAAAGTATTACATGGAATATTATAATCTGAACCTAAATCTAAAACGGGTGGAGGGTCATATGAAATTTCAATTGAATCTGTTCCAATACAGCCTAAATCATCAGTAACAGTAATTCCATATATTCCATCACCTAGTGTATTCATTGCGTTAGAACTACCATCAGTCCATAAGTATGAATATGGGGTTGTTCCACCTGAGATTACGGGATCAATCAGCACATCAGAATTACATGGAATCGTAATGTCAGAACCAAGATCTACAGATGGAGCAGGATCAGAAATGACAATTAAAGGTTCAGATAATGTTGCGCAACCAGCGATATCAGCTGAAACTAGATACTCTCCTGGACCTACAGTGACAGATTGATTTGTACTAAATACTGTGGATGTAGAATCAAGCCATTGATAAGTTGCTGATGGCCCACCATCTGCAGTTAATATTATTGTTGAATTACAAGGAATCTGCATCACATTAGAGTCAATACTTAAATCATTCAAGACTACTAATGGAGGAGAAAAAAAACTTCCAGCTTCTAACCAAACATAGGAACTTAAACCAGAATCTGAACCATCTGCAATGGCCAGCTTGATATGGTATGTTTCTCCACATTGAACAAGGGCTTGGGCTGTTAGTTTAGTTGTAAAACCATCTGCATCAGCTATAATATTCAGTCCATTTTGATTGTTTACAAAATACTGCTGATTTATTGGAGTAACACTATTTATTGATGAGATTGTAATTGGCAAAGGAGGATTGGTATTTGGAACTACAGCAAGGTTGATAGCACCATTTGCCCATGGTCCTGCTATTCCAGGTCCAGATAAAAAGAATCCAAAAACATCATTATACTGAGTATTTTCATATGCAAAATATTCTTGAGAACCAAATGCATAATTGAATTCCATAGAATCAGATGTAGGAATAAAATCAAATTCCAAAATAGCAATATCATTTACAGAACTAACAGAAAATGATTGACCGATTAATCCTGGAACAGAATTTGCAACAGCAAGTAAATCAGGGTCAACAACTGTATTTGGAATCAAAGGAAAGCCTCCTCCATTTATAGGGTCGAGAGCATAAATATCACCAGAACACATAACAATACCACTGTCAATTCCTAAATTAGTATTTACTGCATTAAACCAACCAATTTGAGAGGGCTCTCCCTGGTAGGTATGATTTAAAGCCACAACACCGCCCCCAAGAAGAACATTATCAACTAAAAAAGATGGGACATCATAAGGGGGATTATTGTCAATTACAATTTGAGGTGAAACATTTAATGAAAATAACAAAAATGGTAAAAAAAGATATTTTTTCATATTCCTACAAAAATACAAAAAAAAATAAAGATGCTTAAATTTAATCCATCTGATTAAAACTAGAGTTTTTTCTCTACTTGAGAATTAAAAGCTTTTGCATATAATCCATTAACATCTAATAAATCCTGATGTGACCCTGATTCAAGCACGCTACCATTTTCAAGATAAAGTATTTTATCTGAATTCACAACAGTTGAAAGCCTATGAGCAATCACAATAGTGGTTCTATTATTTGATATCTTCATCAATGCAGATTGCAACAGACTTTCTGTTTCACTATCAATGGATGCTGTTGCTTCATCTAATATTAGAATTTTTGGGTTACGAACATATACTCTAAGAAATGCAATTAACTGTCTTTGACCCGCAGAAAGTGAAACACCTCTTTCCGCAACAATATAATCTAAACCATTTGGGAGTGAACTAATAAAAGCATCTATACCTATTTCTTTTGCAGCTATCATAACATCTTCTTTAGAAATATTATTTTCAAAAAGTGTTATGTTATTATAAAGAGTATCTGAGAATAGAAAAACCTCTTGTTGAACCAGTGCTATATTTTCTCTTAAATTAGCAATTGAAATTTCATTAATATCTTTTTTACCAACAGTAATACTTCCAGAATTAATTTCATAAAACCTATTTAAAACATTAACAATTGATGTTTTTCCTGCTCCAGTTCTACCTGTTAAAGCTAACATTTTTCCAGATTGAATATCAAAATTTAAATTCTTAAGAATCCATTGCTTATTATTGTATGATAGATTTACATTTTTATAAGTAATTGAACAATCCTCTATGTCATTTATATCTTTACCACTATCCACTATCTTTTCATCTGTATCAAGTATATTAAATACTCGTTCTGCTCCCACTATCCCCATTTGCAAAATATTAAATCTATCTGCTAATTGTCTTATTGGACTAAACATCATGTAAATAAAAAGAATGAAGGCAACTAATTCACCTATAGTAATATCTTTCCCTTCTAAAATTCCTTGACCACCATACCAAACAATTAATCCTATTGATACTGCTGAAAGAACTTCAACTACTGGAAAAAAAACAGCATAATAAAAAATACCTCTAACGTTAGCATCTCTATGCTTTTTATTGATTTCAACGAATTTAACATACTCAGCATCCTCTCTATTGAAAATTTGAATAATATTCATTCCAACAATATGTTCTTGGACAAAAGTATTTAGATTAGAAATTTGACTTCTAACATCTTGAAAAGATTTTTTTATGTTCCTCTTGAACCATGATGTTGCAAATAATAAAACTGGAACAATTAACAAAGCAATTAATGTTAGCCTCCAATCTGTATAAAACATTAATGAGATAACAACAACTAATTTTAATAATTCCGCAATAATAACTAACAGACCT
>JABICI010000125.1 GCA_018652335.1 Flavobacteriales bacterium | reverse complement strand
ATTGCATTATCTAATTTTATATTGTGGTAAGTGATTTGTATAAATTTTATTTATGTCCCAATTTAGTTGAAAAGCAATGAATCTATTGTTTTTTGTAAACTTACCTAAATATACCCTTGAAAATATAGATTTGATAAGTAAGAATAATTTTATGAAAAATGAAAATCCTAACCCACCTAAGTGTGGCTGTAGCTGTAGCTGTTGTTGTACTTGTGAAGGTGGAGGGTGTTGCTAGATTAACACCCTAAAGTTCCACCTTTTAAAATTTTTATAATATTAACAACTTTTAAGTTCGTTACCTAAATTACTTATCAATTTGAAGTAAAGATCTTTATCAGATTTAATATTTGCTCCAAGAGGATCAAAAATACCAGTTTTTATATTCATGTCCCCTGCAATTGTTGAAATAATCTTTGGATTAAATTGAGGTTCAGAGAAAATACATTTAATTCCCTTGTCTTTAATTACATCCTGAATTTCATCAATTTGCTTTGCGCCAGGTAGAACATCAGTATTTAATGTTAATGCCCCTGCTGATCTGACAGCAAAACGCTCTTCAAAATATTGATATGCATCATGGAACACAACAAATTTTGCATCCTTATTAATATCATTACTGACATCTTTAATCAGTTGATCAAGTGCAATAATAGTTGCCTCCGCATTAGCTTCATATTTATCCTTATTAGCAGGATCTAAATCACCTAATTCGTGAGCAATTTCGTGAACCATTTCTTTGGCATTGCTTGGATCTAACCATATGTGAGCATCAAACTCTCCATGATTATGACCTTCGTGCCCAGCATGATCGTCATGATCATCGTGGTCATCATGATCGTCATGATCTTCGTCATGATCATCGTGGTCATCATGGTCATCGTGATCATCATGGTCACCAAAGATACTTTCTTCTCTAAATTTTAGTTTTTCAATGCTTTCAACTTCCATAAACTCAACAACTTCAGCATTTTTTACAATAGACTCAAGAGGTCTTTCCATAAAAGTCTCAATACCTTCACCAACCCAGAATATAAGATCAGCTTCTTCAAGAAGTTTTGCATGAGATGGTTTTAACGTGAAGCTATGAGGAGACGTGCTACCTTCAATTATTAATGATGGCTCACCAACTCCATCCATCACGTTTGCAATTAATGAATGCAAGGGTTTTATAGTTGTAACAACTTTTATTTCTGCTCTTACAGGCGACGTAGCAATGAGTAAAAGTGAGATAAATGTTACTTTTATAAAGTTTAATATATAATTATTTTGTTTCATAAAATTTCATTTCAGATATAGATTTATTTAATTAAAAAAGTGTTATAATATAACATATCACTTTGTAAATAGAAAATGGACAAAAATAATTCACTTGTTAAGTTAGAGAACGCAGGCGTTTATAGATCATCTAAATGGCTTGTTAGAGGAATTTCTTTTGAAATTAACAAAGGTCAAATTGTAACTCTTATTGGTCCAAACGGATCAGGTAAAACAACAACAGCCAAAATGATATTAAATATTTTAGATACAGATGAGGGTATGGCAACTAGCAACACAAGTAAAATGGCTTATGTGCCTCAAAAAATTAATATTGATTGGACAATGCCTCTTCGTGTTATTGATTTTATGAAAATCACAAACAATCTAAATAATACTCAAATCACTGATTCTTTGACTATGACAGGCGTTGATAAATTACTTTATAATCAAATTCACAGTTTATCAGGTGGAGAATTTCAGCGTGTTTTGATTGCAAGAGCTATTGCTAAAAAACCTGATTTATTAGTATTAGATGAACCTGTGCAAGGAGTTGATTTTAACGGTGAGATAGCACTCTATAATCTTATCAAAAAAATTTCTTCTACCTTAAACTGTGGTATTTTACTAATTTCACATGATATGCATTTTGTCATGTCTACTACTGATCATGTAATTTGTCTAAATGGACATATATGTTGTTCTGGTAATCCTAGCTCTGTTGTCAAAAATCCAGAGTATATAAAATTATTTGGAGAACATAACTCAGAAACATTATCTTACTATCAACATCAACATGATCATTCACATAATAATGATGGAAGTGTCTCTAATTAATGTTTGATGATTTTTTTACTCGTGCGTTAATTGCGGGCATTGGAATTGCTATTGTGACAGGACCACTTGGATGTCTTGTTATATGGCGAAGGCTTTCATATTTTGGTGATACTTTATCACACTCAGCCTTACTTGGTGTTACACTAGCTTATGCTTTTAGTATTAATATTTCTTTATCAGTTTTTATCATTTCTGGAGTAGTTGCATTACTTCTGCTTAGTCTACAGAAAAGAACAAAGTTGGCTGGCGATTCATTACTTGGCCTTTTGGCGCATTCATCTCTTGCGATTGGTCTAGTTTTAATTGGTTTTCTATCCTCTATTCGTTTTGATCTTATGGGTCTGCTATTTGGAGATATATTGGCTGTCACTTTTGAAGATATTTTGATTATTTGGGCTGGAGGATTAATCATTCTAGGAATATTATTTTATATTTGGAAGTCTATATTTGCAGCAACAGTTAATTATGATTTAGCAGCCGCTGAGGGGATGAAACCTGATGTATCTAATGTAATTTTTACACTACTGCTAGCTGGTGTAATTGCTATTTCTATAAAAATGATTGGGGCCCTTTTAATAACGGGTTTACTTTTAATACCTGCTGCTACCGCAAGAAGTCTAAGCAATAATCCAACTCAAATGGTATTACTTTCAATTGTAACAGGAATTAGTTCAGTTGTAATTGGTCTATTCAGCTCACTAGAGTTTAATACAGCCTCCGGTCCATCGATTATTGTCGCGGCTTTAGGATTGTTTATTCTATCTTTAATATCATTTAAAAGAAGCGGCGCGTTGCAAAGATGAAAACAATTTGATATCTAAATATTATGTCTAATACTTCTTCAAAATTAACAAACAACCAACAAACTGTGCTTAAT
>JABICI010000073.1 GCA_018652335.1 Flavobacteriales bacterium | reverse complement strand
TAATGTACTTGTCAATTATCTATATGAAAATGACTTTGATATTAAACCTTCAAAACTCAAAAGCAGAAGACAAACAGAAACTTTGCATAAGCCTATTGAGAATGTAAAAGAATTACTTGAAACTATTAAGAGGTTTAATTACGATTTGTACCTGTGTTGTGTTCTTACGTATTGTTGTTTATTACGTCCACATCAAGAAATTAGATTACTTAAATGGGGTGATTTTAGTGAGGATTTAAGACACATAAGTCTGTCTGGTAGTAAAGTGAAATCTAAACGCAATAGAGTCGTTCCTGTACCCAAATTAGGGCTTGTAAAATCAGACAATAATCTAAACATCTTTACAGGAAGAATACAGCCATATAATAGAAGCTATTTTAACACGCTTTGGAAGCGTTTTAAGAAGGCTAATCCGTCTGTTGAACAAGGTATAACGATTTACTCTTTTAGGCATTCTGGAGCTATAGAAATCTTTAAAAGAACAGGGTCATTAACCAAGCTACAAAAGGCAATGGGGCATTCAAGTTTAAAAGTTAGTTTAACCTACTTAAGAGGATTAGAAGTTGAGGATTTAAAAGAGGAAGATATGCCAATGATTTAGAACTAATTACAATGGTCAACTTCAGGATAGTTCTTGTTGTTTTTATAATTTATATCAAAAACACAATTTTCTTTCAATTTAAATAATGCACCATCATTATATTTAATTTCCACGCTGCCATCAACAATCTTAATTTGCGAAATATTTTTTAAAGCATACTTTTTCATACCCACAATTTACAATAATTTTAAAAGAAGAAGATATGCCTATGGTTTAAGCTATTTTCTTAATATTTTTTCCATCTTTCTTCCTTTTGCTAGTTCGTCTACTAATTTGTCTAAAAATCTTACTTGTTGAGTCAATGAATTGTCTATTTCCTCAATTCGATAACCACATATTACTCCTTTAATTAGATGAGCATTAGGATTCAGTTCAGCATTTAGAAAGAATGTTTCAAATGTTGCCTTTTTATTAATTAAATCTTGTAATCTCAATTCATCATAACCAGTTAGCCATTCTATAACTTGATGTAATTCTACCTTCGTTCTTCCTTTTTTCTCTACCTTATTAACGTAATGAGGATAAACAGAAGCAAATGTCATATTTGCTATTCGTTCGTTATGTTTAACAGTAACTTTCATTACAAACAATTTACAATAATTTTAAAAGAAGATATGCCTATGGTTTAATCATAGAGATATTTTATACTTTGTATACTATAATTATTAACAAAACCATAACTATCTTGAAAACTTATAGTATCCCCAACTTTCCAATTAGCCTGATTATCTAAATATGGAATCTCTCTAACAGATGTTGTTTTGGTAACATCCTCCTTTTTAAAAAAAACAAAGTCAGAGTTATTATTTATTTTTCTTGGAGATGTAGCACACATTGATAGTCCTTCATATATTAAATCAGTAAAGTCAATATTAGAATCTCCATATTTAATTGGAAGATGTTTAGTGTTTTGATACATATATCTATTAAATTCCCAAAAAACTCTTTTATTAATTGTATCCCCAATAATTTTTATATATCCTATTTTTGAAGGTATATATCGTTTAGCAGAAGTATTATTTGGAATATATAGTTTTATGTCTTTGGTCTTTTGTTGAGTGCCCCAAGAATAACCCTCAGTAAAGATATCTTTAGAGAAATCAATAATTAAAGAGTCAACAGAGTAGTGATGGTATGAATCCATCCATAATTTATTACCATCGGCTCTATAATAACGCCCACCACATCCATCAGAGAGTGAACTTCTTATTGGAACTTCAATATTTTTCCATACTTCTGTAAGTTCATATCTAGCTTTTGATGGTGTTTTCGGTGTGAAATTAGCAACTACTGTCTTGTCAGAGTTCATTAATATTTTTAATGGATTGGATGTTTCTGAAACTGAACCAGTCCATTTATCAAAATTAAACTCCACTCTTGGATAAGCAGTTAATGTTATTTCTTGTCCTTCGTCAAATTGACCACCTATTGGACTCAAATCTCCAGCATTAATTGGATTTGATGATACATTCAAATTATATTTAATAGTTTCTCCTTTTGAACAAGAAAATACAAGTGGAATAAACAGTAATAGTAGAATTAGTTTTTTCATACTTAAATATAAGAATTATCTAAACCCTATTAATCTACTCCCTTTATAGAGGACTATGTTGTTGTATAATACAGGTCTATTGTAGCTGGTTATTATTGCTTGTCTTGGGTTGCTTATTTTGATTATCATTATATTTAGTTTATGAAAAAGTTATTCTTATTTGCATTCATTTTATTTTCTTGTAGTTCCGATGGAATTAATGACCCTGCAGTTAATGAATCATATAGGTTAGAACTCAAAAACAGCTTTGATGAAATGCAGTTAACTCAAATTAATTCAACTGATTTTGTACTAAATGTTACATCTGGTAACCAAATATTCACTATTGATAATCTTCCAAATGGTAGCAATAACGTAAGCGTTACTTTAAATTTTAGCTGTATGAATAAACAGGATTCTCGTGTCGTAAATGCTAATTTCAATAAAGGTCAAACAACAGTTGTAGAACTCACTAAATACCATAGAACTGCAGGAGGATGTATTCCTACATTTGTAGTTTCTTATCAATAGCCTTATCCAACTCCTTATCTGAATATTTACTCAAAGAATCAATAACTTCTATTTGAAATGTTCTTGGTTCTTCTTCTGTTATTTCTTCAACCTGTTTAAGTCTTGGTATTACATACGTCAGTCCTATTTGAATAAGTTTTAACCTCTCATTTTGAGTCATTGAATCAATATCAATACTTGACATAGCATCCAATATTACTTGACTTAATTTTTCTTTTATTTCTGCTGTTATCTTGTTTGGACTCCCTTTAGGTCTTGGCATATTTTATAGTATTTTATTATTTACATATCAGACCGCCCAAAGGGCGCTTCTATTAATTAGTTTGCATACCTCATTTAAAAAAGATGTTTAATCTTTTATGAAGAAC
>JABICI010000089.1 GCA_018652335.1 Flavobacteriales bacterium | reverse complement strand
CTAATAGTGATTTAGATTGTGGTTTTGCAACTGATGGAGATGCAGATAGGATCGGTTTATATGATAGTAAAGGTAATTTTGTTGACTCTCATCATATCATTTTATTGCTCATTCATTACTTAGTTAAATATAAGAATCAAACAGGTAAAGTTGTTACAGCTTTTTCTTGTTCAGTTAAGGTTGAAAAGATCTGTAAGCATTATAAATTAGATCACGAAACTGTTCAAATCGGATTTAAACATATTGCAGCTAAAATGATAAAGGAAGATGTTTTACTTGGAGGAGAGGAATCTGGTGGAATTGCTATTTCAACTCATATCCCTGAACGTGACGGTATTTGGATGGGTTTGATTTTATTTGAGTTTATGGCAAAATCAGGTAAATCATTAGAAGATCTTATTTCTGAAGTATATGAAATAGTTGGTCCTTTTGCTTTTGAACGTATTGACTTACATATAGATAATAAAACTAAACATAGAATAATTGAAGATTGTAAAAATGGTAAATTTATCAAGTTTGGACAATATGTAGTAAATAGAGTAGAGACCTTAGATGGATTTAAATACTTCTTTGATGAAAATACATGGTTAATGATTAGACCATCAGGTACTGAACCTGTTTTAAGAACTTATGCAGAAGCCTCTAGTCAAGAAAAGGTATTTGATATTTTATCTGCTTGCAAGGATACTATTTTGTAAATGAAGTTTTTTTTTTTCATACTTTTTATATTTTCTCAATTTAATGTAACTTCTAAGGAAATATTAGATACAGATAAGACAGATACTTTAAATTTATTTCCAACACGAAAAAAGATTGTAATAATTTCAGAGTTGAGTGCTTTTACTATTTCTTTAATTGGTTTAAATCAATTATGGTATGCTGGATATCCTAGAAGTAAATTTCATTTTATTAATGATAATAAAGAGTGGATGCAGATGGATAAACTTGGACATATGACAACATCTTATTATGGTGGTGTAGCTGGTATTAAAGCATATCGATGGGCGGGTTTTGAACGAAAAAAAGCAATTTGGTATGGCGGTATGACTGGATCATTTTTTTTATCAATTATAGAATTTTTAGATGGAACATCAAAAGAATGGGGAGCTTCTGCTGGAGATTTATTATCAAACACTCTAGGATCTCTTATGGCTATTGGACAGGAACTATCTTGGAATGAGCAAAGGATTTTATTAAAATATAGCTATAATTCTTCAAAATATGCTGCATTAAACCCAGAGCAATTAGGTTCTAATTATTTAGAGAGACCTTTAAAAGATTATAATGGTCAGACCTATTGGATTTCGTTAAATATTAAATCTTTATTGTTATCTGATGATAGAAATTTCCCAGCATGGTTAAATATAGCTATTGGTCATGGCGCAGATAAAATGACACAACCATACCCTGCATCATTATATACTGCTGGAAATGAATTTGAAAGACAATTTTATATGTCATTTGATATAGATTTAAATAAAATCAAAACAAAAAATCAATTTGTTAATTCAGTTCTTCATTTCTTTGGTTTTATTAAGTTTCCTGCTCCTACTATTGAAATTAATAATGGAAAGCTAATTTTTCATCCAATTTATTTTTAATGAAATTTGAAGTTGGAAATAAAGTTCTTTTTAAAAAAGATAATCAAAAGGGTATTGTTATAAAAGTGAATTCTCCATATATGTATACCGTTCTCACAGATGACGGTTTTGAAATTAGGGTATCAATAGATAATTTAGTAAAAGTTGTTTCTGGATCTGATAAGATAAACTCTTATGGTACGATTTTTTCTTCAAAAGAGTCTAATGTGCATTTGAGAAAATCTAAAAAAAATCAAAAAAGAAAAAATACACTTAAAGTTGATTTACATATTGAATTATTATCAGATAATTATCATTACTTAGATAACTTTGAAATTGTTCAAATACAAATAAATGAATGTTATAAAAGTATCGAGAAAGCACTAAATAGTGATATTTACAAGCTTGAGATAATACATGGAATTGGAGAAGGTGTACTGAGAAATGAAGTGCATGCAATCTTAAGAAAGTATAATCTTAGATTCTATCTTTCAAAGGATGGAGGTGCTACTGAAATTTTTCTCTAATTACCATTTAAACGGCTAATTATCTCAACTATTTGTTGGTGCGTGATCCTTTTTGCTATTATTTTTTTTTGTTTATCTAGCAAGTATACAACAGGTGTTGAATATATATCATATTTGTCTCTCCAATCACTACTTGCTACAGGATTCCCTTCGTCATCATGATTAATATCAGCAACATTAATCCAGCTTCCAGTTTTTTGATCATGAATAAATTTCTTCCATTCAGATAAATCAAATTCTGTTGCTACTGCAAATGTTTCAATATTGTAACCTTTAGTAATTAATGAATCAACATCTTTTTTAATTTTTGGAATTTCTTTCTTGCAGTGTCCACAAGTAGGGCCATAGAAGACCAATACAGTAAAATCTGCTTTGATTTCTTCAAGAGTATGAAAAACGCCTAATGTGTCTTTCATAAAGGGCCTGTTGTAAAAATCTAAAAATTCTGATGCCTTTCTGCCAATTAAATTTGGAGCAATTTTTTGGGCTCTATCCGTTATCTTAACCAACTGAGTTGAGTCTACCCATTCGCATTGATTTGTTATGTAATATTTTTCTACCATATGTACAAAGACTGCATCCATACCCATGATTTTAGATCTTTCATATGTAGAGGTAATGTAAGAAATAACATACTGAAAAATATCTTTGTTAGCTCGCGACTTTTCAATTAGAATATCTGCAGAGATATTAATAGAATCAGGATGTTTAGCTGTTAGTTTTTCTAAAAATTGATCCATTTTATTAAAGAAAATAGGTGTGCGTAACATTCTTTCATCTGAAAAGTCAATGTTATCCCAGAAATGTTTTTTGTAATATCTAAATTGGAATGATTTGTCTGCACCTATTGGTGCTTCTGGAATTATAGGTTCAGTTGTTGCAATTACAATTTTAGAAAAGAACTTATCCGTATTAATTTTTATGAATTCTTTTCTGTATTTTTTTACTTCTAAATCGATTTTGTCAATCTCTTTTTGTAAATCTACTTTTTCATCTCCTTTGCTTAAGTCGATTTTTTGTCTTAACGGAGTTACTTCTTTTTGCATTTTTGAAATAAAATTTAGATAATTATAGAATGGAGGATTTTCTATAGAATTGGTAAATGCCATTGCTCCAATTAGATTATCAAAATCTGTTGAGAAAGAAAAGTATTGTTCAGAAACTATTAAGTCAAAATATTTATTGTCAGACATTACTATTAAATAAATACCTCCCTGTAGATTTTCATTTCCTTTAAATGTGAAAGATCCATTTTTTACAACAGCAGTGTCCACTGCATATTGTTTTCCTCCAAAGTAATATGCAAGCATTACAGTAGAGTCTTTTAGTCCGACAACATTTCCTGTTATATTATATCCCTCTTTGCTTTTACTGTCTGGCTTTGTAGTTTTGCTAAACATGCTTTGAGAAAATATAGCATTAGTTGACACACTTAGTGCAAGAAGAAATAAAATCTTTTTCATATTTTTTTTATTTACAAAAATATTAATCATAACGAAAGTGACAAAAATCTAATGCTTATTTTTTAAATATCCTTCAAGAAAAACAACTCCAATTATTATGCAACTTCCAATATAAAACGAAACACTCATTAATTCATCATCGCCAAAAATTAACAATGCTAAAAGAATGCTGTAAATAGGCTCAAGATTTATTGCCATAATTAATGAAAATGGAGTTATATGCCTCATTATTTCAGTCATCCAAACAAATACCATTGCTGTACAAAGAATCGCTAGTATAGCAAGATAATAAAAGTCGTTTAGTGATATTAGTGATGTAAACACCATATAATCTTGTTTATAGATTAAAATTGCACTGATTATGAGTACTCCAGAAAGCATTTCAATCATAGTGATTTGTGCAGCACCAACTTTTTTTATGTATTTTGCATTAAAAAGGGTAAATAAAGTGCCAAAAAGTGCTGCGAGGATTCCATAAAAATACCCCATAATATATTTGGTTTCTGCTCCCATTACAAATATTAAAGCAATTAGAACAATTATGCTCATTATAATTTCATAGGATAATAATTTTCTTTTAAAAAATAGTGGTTCTATAATTGCTGAAAATAATGATGAGGTTGCCATGCAAACTACTGCAATAGAGACCGTAGAAACTTTTATGGATTCAAAAAAGCACAACCAATGAATTGTAACTAATCCACCAACTGCTAGTAATTCAAAAAAATTTTTTTTGGAGAATGATTTTAATTGTTTTGTGAATATTAAAAAAATCATTAAAGTAATACATGCAATTCCCATTCTGTACCAAACTAAGTGAATGGCTTCCAATGATATCATTTTTCCAAAAACTCCTGTTAGACCTAATATAACAACCATTAGATGTAATGATGTGAGTTTATATTTTTTTAATATTTGATACATGAATTAAATTAATTAATTTGCGCAAAAATACAATATAAGAATGAAGATAATTATTTCACCTGCCAAGAAGTTAAAAGAAAGTAAAAGAAAGATTGATTTCTTTACAAATATTAGATTTAAAGCTGAAACAATGCATTTAATTGATAAGCTTAAAGCATTAACTGCTAAAGATATTAGTCTTTTAATGAATATTAGTAAAAATCTAGCAGAGTTAAATTTTAATAGATTCCAAAGCTGGAATCTAAATTCAAAAGAAGTTAATCATGCATTGTTTATGTTTGATGGAGATGTTTATAAATCTTTAAATGTTGAGGATTTAAATGATTTAGATATTAAATTTGCATCAGATAATTTAAGAATTGTCTCTGGATTATATGGTTTGTTAAGGCCATTAGACTTAATTTATCCATACAGATTAGAGATGGGTACAAATTTAAAAACTAAAGATAAAGATAATTTGTATGATTTTTGGGAAAGTAAATTGCATGATTCATTAAAAAATGAATTAAAGAACAATGAAACTCTAATAAATTTAGCTTCGGATGAATATAGCAAAGCACTTCAGCTTCATAAGTTAAATCAAAAAGTTATAAAGCCAGTTTTTAAAGATTTTAAAAATGGTAAATTTAAAGTTATTTCATTTCATGCAAAGAAGGCTAGGGGAGAGATGGTAAACTTTATTGTTAAGAATAAAATTTCAAAATATCAAGATCTTAAGTTATTTAAAAATTGTGGTTATTCTTTTGCTGATGAATTAGGTGAAAATCTGGTTTTTACAAGATAAACCAATTTTTTTTACAAGTAATTTATTCCAAACTTTGGAATGTGTAATTAAAATCAAAAACATTCCATTCAAAATCGTTGTTCTGCTTTAAAATGATATTTTCAGTATGGTTTTTGGTTTTTGAGTAGTTTACCTGATAATTTATAATTACATAAAAACCGTTTTCAAAACCTTCTAATTCACTTTGAAAGTAAGACTCCTCAATTGATCTTGATTTGATTTGACCGATCTCTTCCATCAACATCGATATTTGCATTTTCCAAGAAGTAATTGAATACCTGTCTTTTAGTAAGTCTGTTAACATTTCATATGATTCTTCAAATTCACCATTATTGACTAGACTCCACCATTCTGCACTATTTAAACTCGCTTCTTCTATATATTTGTCAGTAAATTTCTGAGCAGATACTGTTGTAATGCATGATAAAATAAGTGTTATTAATATGATTTTTTTCATTTGTAAATATTAAATGTAAAAGTAATTAAATGAATAAATTCCACAGTATTTTTAATAAAAAACATGATTTTACTAGATGATATTTTCTTTTTTTACCATTAAAGCGTCTGTAATACATAAGATTTTCTTCATGTATTGATAAAGTTATTAACTGATTACTCTAGTAGAATTATGTTCATTATCTAGTAAATCTATTTTTTTTGATTAAATTGAATTAAGTTCTTGAAAAACAGATGTTTATGTGTTTAATGATTATTATGATTTTACAATATTTTTTATATTATAAGATCTTTTTTATTAATGCTTTTTATCGGACTTATTAACAATAATTTTTATTTTCATATCTAGTATATTTTGATTCATCTTTAATTTATACTATATTAGTGGCAGTAAAAAAATATTAACTAAAAATTTAAATTATGTCATTTACACATGGAAACTCAAAAGGTACTACGTATCACTTAAACAAAAAAGATGTTACGTTAAAATCAACAGGTAGAGTTCAAACTATTTATTATTTCTCTAAAGATGCTAGAGATACTGCTTGTGCTAAACCAGATGGATATAATGTTAAGGAAAATTCAAGAACAGGATTACCATTTTTAACAAAAAAATAAGTTTTACTTATCAGTAAAAGAAAAGCTCTAACATTGTTAGGGCTTTTCTTTTTAGTAAAAAATAGTCTCAATCTCTTAACATTGAAATGTAATATAGTAAATAAGTTACAGAAGCTAAGGCAGCAACAAGATAAGTTCTTGCAGCCCATTTCAATGCATCATTAGCATAAGTTAATTCATTATCATTTGTTATGCCCGATGATCTTAGCCATACTAATGCTCTTCTACTAGCGTCAAATTCCACAGGTAAGGTAATTAATGTAAAGGCTGTAACTATTGCTTGTAGTATAACAAAAAGCATTATTAATTGATAGAATGACATTATTTTCAAAAAGCTAACACCAAAAATTCCAAATAGAAATATCATATTCATCATTTTACTGCTGTAATTAACAATGGGCACCATTTGTGATCTCATATGTAGCCATTGATAAGATACAGAATGTTGAATTGCGTGACCACATTCATGAGCAGCCACAGCAGCAGCTGAGACATGTCTTCCCTGATATACATCAGCACTAAGATTTACTGTTTTATCACTAGGGTTATAATGATCAGTTAACTTTCCTACAACAGAAATTACTTTGACATCAGAAATATTATTGTCAGATAACATTTTTTCAGCTATTTCTTTGCCACTTAATCCTGAATGAGTTGCTATTTTACTGTATTTCTTAAATTTTCTTTTTAGCCTTGAGCTTACAATTCCACCTACAATCATGAAGCTAATCATTATTATCCAGATCATGTTTTTTGTTTTAATTCTACAAAATTATGAAAATTTCTATCTTTTTTACAACATTATTATAGTAGATTTGTTTTGTAAAGATAAAAAATGAGAAAACCTTTAATTTTAGTTGTTAATGATGATGGGATTACTGCTAACGGTATTCGTAATTTAATTAAAATAATGAATGATTTTGGTGATGTCGTTGTTGTTGCTCCTGACAGTCCTCAATCAGGTAAAAGTCACGCTATTACTTTAGAAGAGACTATCAGATGCGATAAAGTTAAAATAGATAATGGTCCTCAGATAGAATACAGCTGTAGTGGTACTCCGGTTGATTGTGTTAAGCTAGCTTTGAATAAATTATTAGATAGAAAGCCTGACCTGTGTGTATCTGGAATTAATCACGGCTCTAACTCTTCAATAAATGTAATTTATTCTGGCACAATGTCTGCAGCTATTGAAGGAGCTCTAGATGGAATACCGTCCATTGGATTTTCTCTACTAGATTATTCAAAAGATGCAGATTTTTCTGAATCTACAGCTTTTATCAGACTTATTACTAAACAAGTTTTAAAAAATGGATTAAATGATGGTATTTGCCTAAATGTTAATATTCCAAAATCAATTAATCAGCAAAAAATTCGAGGTATTAGAGTTTGTAGACAAGCTAGAGCAAACTGGGTTGAAGAGTTTGAGGAAAGAACTGATCCTAAAGGAAGAAGTTATTATTGGCTAACAGGAAAATTTATTAATTATGACAAAGCAGATGACACAGATGAGTGGGCTTTGGCAAACCAATATGTATCAGTTGTTCCTGTACAATTTGATGTTACTTCACACCCCTCTTTAGCATCAATCAAAAAACTATTTTTTAATGAATAACAAGCTCATTAAAGGAACTTTAGTTGGAATAATTGCTCCTGTTGCTACTTTTTTCGTTTATGTTGCTTTTTTTTCTAAAATTCAAAGCCCTAAACTCATGTTATTAAAAATCATTGAGTTAGATAGATTATCTCATGTCATTAGTTTATGCTTGTTGATTAACCTTATAATATTTTTTATGAATATTAAAACATACAGAGATGAAGAAGCAAGAGGAATAATTTTCGCTACAATTTTGTATGGTGTTTTTATAGTATTACTAAAAATATTTTAAAATGAGATATTATATTATCTCTGGAGAAAATTCAGGTGATATGCATGCTGCAAATTTAGTAAGTGAATTGAAAAATATTGATAATTGTGCTTCTTTTAGGGCATGGGGAGGAGATAAGTTGCTCTTAGAAAAAGTATCTCTAGCGAAACACATAAAGGAGACATCTTTTATGGGAATTTGGAGTGTTTTTAAAAATCTACCTAAAATATATCAAAATTTAAAATTCTGTAAAAAAGATATAATTAATTTTAATCCAAATGCCATTATTCTAGTAGATTATCCAGGATTTAATTTAAAGATTGCTGAATTTGCTAAAAAAAATAGTTTTAAAGTATTTTACTATATTTCTCCAAAGCTCTGGGCTTGGAATAAAAGTAGAATAACTACAATTAAAAAATACGTTGATCATTTATTAGTGATTTTTCCATTTGAGGTTGAATTTTATAAAAGACATAATTTAGATGTTTTATATGTTGGAAATCCATTACTTGATGAAATTAAAAAGAAAAAATTCAACTTTTCAATTGTATCTAAAAAGCCAATTTTCGCATTGCTACCTGGAAGTAGAAAGCAAGAGATTAACGCTATTTTGCCTAATATGTTATCTATAGTTGATAGTTTCCCTCATTATCAATTTATTATTGCTGGAACAAAATTATTTACAGACAAATATTATTATTCTTTGATTAAAGATAGCAATGTTATTCTAATTAAAGATGAGACTTATGGACTTTTAGATAATGCTAAGTTTGCTTTGGTAACTTCGGGCACAGCTACATTAGAAGCAGCACTTTTTAAAGTTCCTCAAATTGTTTGCTATAAAACTAGTTGGCTAACTTATTTTATTGCCAAGATGGTTGTTAAGATTAAACATATCTCTTTAGTAAATATTATCCTTGAAAAATTAACTGTTCAGGAATTAATTCAAAGTAAACTTAATAAGAATAATTTGATAAGAGAAACAAAAAAAATGATGAATAATAAACAAGATATGTTAAACGATTATAATGACTTAATCAATATGCTTGATAAAAATGGTGCTTCTAAAAATACTGGAAAGTTTATTTTTAATTCTATTTAGTTGCGTCTTTATACTCTTTAATCTTCTTCTTACTTAATTGAAGCTTTAAACATTCTCCAGGCATGACGGTCTCAGTATATTCATAATCTGCTACAGGTCCATCATCAGGATATGCTTGCCATGAAAATGAACCAATATTATTATCATAATTTCCAGTCCAATATAAAGTTGTTGTAAGAGTAGATCCATCTGATAGAGGCAAGCAATTAGGTGGGCTTGTCCAATAATAGTCATCTGTTATGTATCCAATGAAATCATTGTAACTATCATAAAATGCATAATAAGAGATTCCCCAATTTAACATATATTGAGAGGCGCTGTAATCTAAGAAATATACAAGATTAGCACTATATTCACATTCATTTACTGGTTCCAACTGTGCGTCGGCGTCAAAATTATCAGCAAGAGGGTCTGTGCAACCAACTATATAAAGGCAACTTCCATCATCATAATCAGCAAATGATTCATAATTTATTGCATACGGATCAGTACATCCTTCAGAAATAGAATCACTACAAGAATAAAAAAGAAGAATTAAGCTTGAGAGTATAAGTGTTTTTTTCATGAGATTAAGTATTTAATTGCAAATATAAGTTAATTCTAATATCATGTTTGATTCATATAAAATATTTACTAACTTCTTCTAACAAATTCTGATTTAAGTTGCATAGAGCCAAACCCATCAATTTTGCAATTTATATTATGATCTGCATCAACAAGTCTTATGTTCTTTACTTTAGTTCCTGATTTTATTGGCTTTGGAGCTCCTTTAACTGGAAGATTCTTAATTACTATAACACTATCTCCATTTTGCAGATAATTACCATTGCAATCAATAACTGTGAATAAATCATTTTCAGTGTTTTTTAAATTCCATTTATTAGAACATTCAGGGCAAGTGTATGAATTATTTCCTGTGAAGTATCCATAAGGTGATTCACAAATTGGGCAAGCTTTCATTTCTTCTGACATGCTCATGTTATATTTAGTTTATTTTAGAATAAGTTATTTTCATAATCTCATTTTCTAATTTGCAAGCATCATCTACTAGTTTCTGTCCTTTCTCTGTAATATCTTTAACAAATTTCTTATCTTCATAATCAGCACAATTAATCTTAACATTAAAAAATGCTCCAATAACTGAAGTCCTTGCACAAAGCGCTCCGACACCAGCATCAGTAACTGAATTTGGGTTTCCAATTTCTGCCATAGCCTTCATGACTTCCATTGAATTAAAAGCTGTTGTCATTACTTTAAATGGAGTTAGGATCGCATTTTTTGTAGCTTTTTGAATTTCTTCGTGTCTTCTTGATATTGCATCATCTGAATCTTTAGGCAGTCTAAAAGCATCCATAATTTTATTAAATGCATTAGTATCTTCATCAACTAAATCAAGAAGTGTTTTTTGATACTGCATTCCTTTTTCTGCCCAAATTGAAAATTCTTCCCATCTATCATCCCAACCTCTTTTATGAGAAGATAAATTTGCAACCATTGTTCCTAAGGCTACTCCTATTGATCCACAATATGCTGCTATAGATCCACCTCCTGGAGCGGGGCTTTCAGAAGCAGTTTCATTTGCGAAATCTGAAAGAGACAGGTCAATTAATTTATTATCCACATCATCTAACATATATTCAATAACTCTTTCTTTAATGTTAAATGGGGCTAATTCATCAAGTCCTAAAGTTTTTACTGCAATTTTGATTATTTCATTTTCAGAAATACCTAATGATCTTTTTTGTTTTTTTAAAAAATGTTTTCCAGCATCTAATAGTACTTTTTTTGGTACTAAACCAACTAGTTCAGATCCAGTTACACGCATTCCTCTAAGATTTGCTCGTTCACAAGTTTTATCAAAAACATCATGTAAAGACGCTATATTAATATTTGTTAAATTATAAGAAATTTGTGCAATTCCATATTCTTCAATATACCATCCAATTCCTTTTACAGATTTAAAAAATCCTGGTTCTTTAATTGGGTTTCCATTACTATCTTTAATAATTTTCCCATTTAAATTACCTCCTTCTCTTTTAATTCTTCCTGCTTCACGAATATCAAAAGCGACAGCATTTGCTCTTCTAGTAGAAGTTGTATTAAGATTAATATTATATGCTACTAGAAAATCACGTGCAGAAATTGCTGTAGCTCCAGATTTTTCAACTGATTTATTAAATATGTTTGGGCCATAATCTGGTTTCCAATTTTTATTTTCAAGTTTCTTTGATAATCCTTCATATTCCCCTTGTCTACAATTAGCTAGATTTCTTCTTTTGTCTTCTTTAGCAGCTTCTTCATAATGATATACAGGAATATTAAGTTCCTCACCAACTCGTTTGCCTAATTTATGTGCCCATTTAACACATTCAGTCATTGATATATTTGAAATTGGAACTAATGGACACACATCAGTAGCACCCATTCTTGGATGTTCTCCTGTATGATTTCTCATATCAATTAGTTCTTGAGATTTTTTGATCAGAAGGAATGCTGCGTCAATCACGTTCTGTGGCTCTCCAACAAAAGTAATAACTGTTCTATTTGTAGCTTTTCCTGGGTCTATATTTAATAATTTTATTCCATCAATTTTCTCAACTTCAGATGCAATAATTTTAATTTTATTTGTATCGAGCCCTTCTGAAATATTTGGAACACATTCAATTATTTG
>JABICI010000105.1 GCA_018652335.1 Flavobacteriales bacterium | reverse complement strand
TTTTGTAATTTGATTTTTAATCCAAACAATGTTTCTGCATCATTTTTAGAATTCTCAAACAATACGTATCCGCCTATCCGATTAATAAATAGATTATTAAGTGAAAGACTTATCCTATTTGACGTCATATCATTTAATAGCTTGCCATAACTTGTATTAAATGAAAAAGAGCTTTCTTGTCCAGAGAAAATTAATGGCAAAAAAATTAATTGAATTATTATAATGATTTTCACATCACAATAATAATAAAATATTGAATATATTAGTTAAAAATTAACTAATATGAAAATTCAAATTAGAAAGGGAAGAAAAGAAGATTTAAAATCTGTTCTTAATTTGATTAAGGAACTAGCAGAGTATGAAAATGCAATTGACGAGGTAACAATAACATTAAAAGAATTAGAGACTGATGGATTTGGTGATTCACAACATTATAAATTCTTAGTTGCAGAAATTGACGAAAAAATAATTGGATTATCTTTTTATTGGTTTCGCTATTCAACATGGAAAGGAAAATTTTTATTTCTTGAAGATTTTATTGTTATGGAAAAATACAGAAGAACTGGAGTTGGATCAAAACTATTTGAAGCCACAATTAAAATTTGTAAAGATTTAAAAATGAATGGGATGTGCTGGCAAGTTCTTGACTGGAATAAAAATGCTATTGAATTTTACAATAAATACAATGCTGAAATCAGTAACTCTTGGTTAAATGGGAAGCTAACAAAAAAACAGATTGCAAATTTTAAATATCATTACTAATATTTACTTTAAAATAATTCTTCTCTCCACAGAACCATCATCGTAAATATAAAAAAGTGGTGTATTTTTAACTTCTGTTACCTCTTTCCCAAGTACATTCTTAATAGAAATTAGATTTCTTCTTAGATTTGGATTAATACTAATTACCTCACTAATTGGAGAATAAATGAAAAACTCATATTCAGCTCTTTGAGGATGCAACTTAATAGCATCATTGTTTTCTGCTTTTACATAAAATTTAACATCTAGACCACTACTGTAATGGGGAAGGATTGCAGAATATATACCATCATTTGCAGTGATATCTCCATTAGATCCGTCATCATACATCAAGAAAGACTCAAATCTTGAATTATATTCACTAGTTGTTACCATTAAATTAACAATATCAGCATTAAATATCTCTACTGTTACTAAATCGTTAGTAAGCGTTAAATTATTAATATCAGGAGCAACTAAAGAGATCTCAGGATGATTTAATAAGAATTCTTTCCTTTGGTTAATTGTATTTAAAATCCCTCCAAATCCCCAGCTAAAACTTGCCCAGATTGCATTATTTACATTCTCATAATACTCATTCATAGTGAAAACTTTATTATTATCTTGTACAGCCGCACTAAAAGCAATGTTCTGTAAATTATCAATATTGGCTCTAATAATATTAGTATCTAATGATTCTTCAATAATTGTATTAATATGAGCAGTATAAATTTTCCTGTAATGATTATTATTTAATAATTTGTAAAGCAACGGTCTTTCATCCCAAGGTTGAGTAGCTCCACCTAAATTTGGCCCAGTAAAGTATGGGTCGTATTCATATATATTCGATTGACTCCAGTAATCCCATCCCATAATTGCTCCTGAAAAACTATTATCAAGATCCCAAGGAATCATCTGGAAAAGTTTATCTTTTGTTTGATATAAATAGAAATTGTGTACATAATATGTATTGTAACAATCAAGATTTTGAAGCACCTGATTTACAGCAAAAGCCCAAAGGGTTCTATCGATATTTAAAATACTGTCGAGATTAGAAAAATCTTGATTTAAAATCCTTGTTAACTTAACTAGCTCTCCCCAGCCTTGATCTGACTTCATGTCATAGCTATCATAATATAAGGTAGAATCTATGCCTAAATAATACAGATTTGGTGGCATAGCAGAGGGAGCATTCGCAGTATCACAAAATCTATCAATATTATCACATTTAAAAAGAGGCCCAGATTTTTCGTCAAAATGTTTCTTAAGAAACTGCTTATTTATAGATTCGTCATTTACATATAAGCCTAAATAGTCACCCTGAACGTTTAATCTAACTAAATTTGACTCTCCAGTAGGCAAGTAATTCCTATAAATATTACTACTTACAATTTGCTTGACAAATGTTGGATCCATCCATGCATTTGCAAGTTTTATTTTATTTAAACCTAAAAAATTTTGACCACTAACAAAGTAATTTAAATCAATATTGTATGGAACTTTATCGTTCTGATTATCATTGGGCAAGCAAAATGTAGAGTTTCCTTTATATCGAACACCTACACTATCGTATAAAATATTATTAACAGTAAGAGATGCAGGTATTCTTTCAGATGGGGAATAAAACCAAGAGTTCACCAAATAATTATGATAATTTGGATTATAAAATTGTAAGTTTAAAACTCGTAACGAATCCTCTTCAAATATACCGCCCGGTAAATCATAAAGCTCTTGAGGGTTATATAAGTTTTGACTTATTGATAAATAAGGAATAAAAAAAAGTAAAGCAATATTTTTTAACATTTTACAATTTTACGAAAATTCAGTTAACTATAGAAAAATATTATCAGAATTAACACCAACTTTTTGAAATAATAGACGAACTGCTTTTCGTCCTTCATCTGCTAAAGATATTGAATAATCATTAACATATAAGTTGATATGTGCATCAATTACACTATCTTCTAACTCTTGGGCATGGGATTTTATAAATTCTTTTGAAGAATTTGGATTCTCTATTGCAAAACGTACCGAATTAAATAAAATTCTTTCAATTTTCTTTTGCAGATAATGCGGTAAATCTCTTCTAATCGCAATACCACCAAGTGGAATTGGAAGTTTATTTTCGATTTCCCAAAGTTCTCCTAAATCATAAACTTCAACTAGACCTTTATTTTTAAAAGTAAATCTATTCTCATGAATAATTAATCCAGCGTCAGCATTCTCTAAAAGAATATCCTTTTCAATTTCTGAAAATATATTTTCATATTTATTTGTATAGTTAGGCTTAAGAATAGTTAATAGTAAATTAGCAGTTGTACTAAAGCCTGGAACTACAATTCTACTTTTATTTGTTAATAATGTAGATGGCTTCTTTATCAACAATGGACCGCAACCCCTGCCTAGTGCTGACCCACTGTCTAATAACAAATACGATTTAGTGCATTTGGAGAAAGCATTAAAAGATAGTTTTGTAACATCTAACGTTCCAGTAATAGCATTATTATTAAGATGTTCAACATCAGCAAAATGAACATCAAATTCTATCCCTTCAGTATCAATTTTCCGATGAATTAAAGCATCAAAGATAAACGTATCATTTGGACAAGGTGATATTCCTAAAGTAATCTTCATAAATTAGTAATAATTCTCTCAACCTCATTATTTAGATTAATAATTGCAGTTTTTATATCCCAGTTATCTTTATTTCTCGCTTCAACTTTATTAGAAATAGATCTGATCTGGATACAATTTGTATTGAAATCTTCGCAAACATTAAATACTGCCGCGCCTTCCATGCTTTCAATATCAGTATTTTCTCTTTCTACAATCTCAGAAATTGATTGGGCGTTTCCATGAACTGTATTAACTGTTATTGATTTAACTCTTTTTAGAGATGATTTTGGATTCACAGTAAAACTAGTTTTAATATCAAATTCACTGAACTTATTAAATTGATTACTATTCTCAAAACCAATTTCAGAAAAACTATCTTCAGTTATCTCAACAACATCTCCAATATTAATAGAATCTTTAAAAGAGCCAGCGATTCCCATATTAATCACCAAATCATATCTATTTTTTGAAAGCTCTCTTGTTAAATTTATTGATGTGTTTACCATGCCTATTCCAGTGACTAATACTGGGTAAACCTTTAACATATCTGAAGTAATTTCAAAATTAGTAGCAACAACTATCAATACTTTCATTTTGCAAATATATGGTATATTTGCACTCTAATTATAGACATATGAGTGATAATTACAATATAGATTTGGCAAAAAATATTAAATCTGTTCTTACTGAGATTGGAGAAGATCCACAAAGAGAAGGTTTAATTAAAACACCTGAAAGAGTAGCAAAATCAATGAGCTTCTTAACAAATGGATACAAAGAAAATCCTTCAGAAATCTTAACTTCTGCAATGTTTGCCGAAAGTTATAGTCAAATGGTTTTAGTTAAAGATATAGAGCTTTATTCTCTATGCGAACATCATATGCTTCCTTTTTTTGGAAAAGCACATATTGCCTATATTCCAGATGGACACATTGTAGGTTTAAGTAAAATACCTAGAATCGTTGACGTTTTTTCTAGAAGACTTCAAGTACAAGAAAGGCTTACTGATGAAATAAAGGATTGCCTACAAGGCACTCTAAATCCAAAAGGAGTAGCTGTAGTTATTGAAGCTCAACACTTATGTATGCAAATGAGAGGTGTTCAAAAACAACATTCCTCAACAACAACATCTGCTTTTTCAGGATTATTTATGTCTGATGAAAAAACACGATCTGAGTTTATGAAACTTATTAAATAAATTATTATATAAATTTTTATTATGAAAGCATTTGTTTTTCCAGGACAAGGATCTCAATATATCGGTATGGGAAATGATTTATATGAATCATCCAAACAAGCAAGAGATATGTTTGAAAATGCAAATGAAATTTTAGGATTTTCAATTACTGATATCATGTTTGGAGATAGTTTAAAAGAACTTACTAAAACTAATGTAACACAACCAGCTATTTTTTTACACTCAACAATACTAGCAAAAGTTTTAGAAAAATCATTTAACCCAGATTTAGTTGCTGGACATTCTCTGGGAGAATTTTCCGCATTAGTAGCCGCTGGATATATCTCATTTACTGATGGTTTAAAGCTAGTGGCTAAAAGAGCTAATGCTATGCAGAAAGCATGTGTAAAAACCCCCTCATCAATGGCGGCAATTTTAGGTTTAGATAATGATATTGTTAAAAAAATCTGTTTGGAGATAAATGAAATAGTCGTTCCTGCAAATTACAATTGTCCCGGACAAATAGTGATTTCAGGCACAAATAGTGGTGTTAAATTAGCATGTGAAAAACTCAAAGAAGCTGGAGCTAGAAGAGCCGTAATTCTTCCAGTTGGTGGAGCTTTTCATTCTCCCCTAATGGAATCTGCAAGAATAGAGCTAGAAAATGCTATAGAATCTACCAAATTCTTAGACGGTATATGCCCAATTTATCAAAACGTTGCAGCCAGTGAAGTAACTGATATTTCTAGTATTAAAGAAAATCTAAAATTACAACTTACATCATCAGTATTGTGGACTCAAACAATGGAAAGAATGATATCAGACGGCCTGAAATCAGTGATAGAAGTTGGTCCTGGAAAAGTATTACAGGGATTATTCAGAAAGGTAAACCGAGATTTAGAATCAAGTAGTGCAAATTATAATTTGTGATTTAAAAGCTTACCGCTTTCGAGTAATTGATGCCAAGATCTTTTACTTTGACATTTAGAATATAATTTTGCATGATTCATATTGTGGCAATCTGAACCAATAAAACTCACCATTTCTTTAGAAATAAGCTCCTCTGTTTTCTTCTTTATTTGTGGCGAATAATAGCCAATTATTGAAAGCCAATTTATCTGAAGAAAAACTCCTCTATTAATTAAATCTTCATAATCTTTCATTTGGAAATAATTATATCTTTCAGGGTGTGCTAAGACAACTTTATATCCTGCTAACTGCAATTTAAAAATAATATCAAAGAAATTTTTTGGAACTTCCATAAAAGATAACTCAACTAACAAATAATTAGAGCCGAAGGTTAATAACTTCTCAGTTTCTATTTTATTTTCAAAATCATAATCTATATAATATTCTGCTACTGCATCAATTTCAATATCGATATTTTGAGCTTTAAGTTCAGAGCGAATATCATCAAGACCTTTTAAAATTATCTCGTTAGAATTCTTGTAAAAATCACTCATAACGTGAGGGCTAGTTATAAGTTTACTAAAACCTAGCTCTTTCATTCTTTTTATCAAATTGATTGTAGTATCCATATCTGGAGAACCATCATCTATGCCTGGAATTAAATGCGAATGAATATCTGTCTTAATAGAAGAAAAATCTATAGGACTTAGATTATTTTTACTATTTCTTTTGGTAAACCAATTAAACATTAATTAAATTTTTATATAGCA
Source organism: Flavobacteriales bacterium (assembly GCA_018652335.1). Classification (GTDB taxonomy): domain Bacteria; phylum Bacteroidota; class Bacteroidia; order Flavobacteriales; family BACL11. The sequence continues at coordinate 28,003 of JABICI010000105.1, read as the reverse complement.
AATATAGGTAATTATTAAATATTTATTTGCGTCATTTAAGCTACATATATTACTTTAGCAATTAGATGAAAGGCTTTTTAATTAAATTTTATACTACAGTGTTTTTTTTTATTTTCACAAATACACTGAATGCTCAAGAAAATAAGCAGTCTGCTTTTTCTGTAAATTACAATTATCAATTTGCATTTGGAAACATCTCTAAAACATTCGGAAATAATTCTAGTGTTGGTGCATGCTATTTTTTTGAAACAACAAAAAATTATCTGTTTGGAATTGAAGGAAGTTATATGTTTGGCAACAAAATTAAAGATGAATCAATTTTTGATGGTATCTCATCATCTGATGGTGGAGTTATTGGAGGTAATGGTCAATATGCTAATATCAATCTAATGGAAATTGGCTTCAATACCTATTTACTAGCAGGTTTTTGTTTTCATAATTCAGAAAAGAATTTAAGTGGTGTGTATCTATCTCAAGGTATTGGATATTTACAACATAAAATTTTTATAGACACAAAAAATCAAAACATACCTCAACTTAACGAGAATATGAAAAAAGGTTATGACCGATTCTCAAATGGTATAAGCACAAAATTTTCTATTGATTATAAATTTTATCATGAAAAAGGAATGTTTCAAATAAGCTCTGGATTAAACTATACAATTGCTTACACGAAAATTCAGAGAAATTATGATTTTGCAAATAATCTTAAGTATCCAAATAAGAGGAATTGGGATAATTTTTTAGGCTTAAAATTTGAAGTTATCATTCCAATTAATAGAAAAAATGATGAACAATTTCATTATTTTTAATGACATGAGTTTTTTATACAACATAGTAATTAACTGTTATATTTTAATCATCAGAATTGCTTCGATTACAAATCCACAGGCAAGATTATGGTTGAGCGGAAGAAAAAAATTACTCTTCAAAATCAAGAAATCAGTTTATAAGAAAAAAAATATTGTATGGTTTCACTGTGCGTCTTTAGGTGAATTTGAACAAGCAAAACCGATTATTTCTGAATACAAATCTAATAATCCAAATCATAAAATTTTACTTACCTTTTTTTCTCCTTCTGGATATGAAATAGAAAAAAATAATGCTTTGGTAGATTGGGTATTCTATCTACCACCTGATACTAAATCAAACTCTAAAGAGTTTATTATGCTTGTTAATCCAATAAAAGCGGTATTTATAAAATATGAATTTTGGTTTAACTACATCCATGAATTGAAGAAAAAAAAGATTCCTATTTATAGTGTTTCTTCAGTATTTCGCTCAGAACAATTATTTTTTAAATTTACATGGTGGGCAAATCAACTCAAAAATATTAGCTACTTTTTTGTACAAGATTTAGCTTCAAAAAAACTTTTAAACTCTATTAATATTAATAATGTCACTGTTTCAGGTGATACGCGATTTGACAATGTACTCTCTAATAGTAAAAAATCTGAAGAAATTGAGTTAATTAAAAATTTCTGCAATAATAATGATACTATAATATGTGGAAGCACATGGCCTGCAGATGAAAAGCTATTAATTGATTATATAAGTAAAAATCATCAATACAAGTACATCATTGCACCACATGAAATGAATAGGAATTTATCTTTGCAGAATAAAACTAATGGGATACTATACTCTAATGCTACAGAAGAAAATATTAGAGATTCTAGAGTTCTTATAATAGATAATATTGGTAATCTTTCTAAAATATACAAATATGGAACATTTGCATATATTGGAGGTGGGTTTGGTAGAGGCATCCACAATTTATTAGAAGCAACTGCATTTGGACTTCCAGTTATTTTCGGACCTAAATATCACAAATTTAATGAGGCAAAAGAACTAATCAAATTAGATGCAGGAATATCTGTTGCTAATTATTCTGAACTTGTTTTTGCAATTGAGAAATTTATAGATTTTAAGAATTCAATCTCTATTGATTATGTAAAAACTAAATCTGGAGCAACTAAGAAAATTCTCTCTGTCTTATAGCTTCAAAGATTAAAACTGCTGCAGAAACAGAAACATTCATTGAATCAATCTTGCCTCGCATAGGTATTTTAATATTTGTACCTAAATCTAACCAAAAATCAGAAAGGCCATGTGTCTCATTTCCAACAACAATTGCGGTTGACTCTTTATAATTCTGATTATTATAAGAAGTAGAGTTTTGAAGTGATGCACAAAATAATCTAATATTATTCTCTTTTAGAAAATGAATAACATCTTTTGAATCACAAACAATAATTTGGTTCGTAAAAATACAACCTACACTTGATCGGATAACATTTGGATTATAAATATCACACTTTGGATTAGCTATTACAACTGCATCAAGATTTGCTGCATCTGCTGTTCTTAAAAGCGCTCCTATATTTCCAGGTTTTTCGGTTGCCTCTGCAATTAGAATTAGCGAATTATCTGACAATTTTAATTTAGAAATACCAAGATCTTTAGTTCTTGCAACTGCAATTAGTCCTCCTGTAGATTCTCTGTAAGCTAACTTATTAAAAACTTCTTTATTAATTTCTATTATTTCAGACTTACCAGAAAGTTCTTGAGCTTTCTCAAGCGGATATATTTTTGGATAAAATAAAATTATCTCAATAGTATATCCCCCATTAAAAGCTAGATTAATTTCTCTTTCACCTTCAATCAAAAATTGACTATTTTCTCTTCGAGCTCTTGGTTTTTCTCTTAATAATATTAATGATTTTATAAAATGATTCTGGACAGAAGTGATTTTTTTCATTGTAAATGATATTCTGCAATTTTAATAAATATTATTTAATAGTAATCTCCTACAGAAAAAAAGGAAGAAAATCTTGCCGCTATAAAACAAAAACGGGAGACTATCTTTAGATAACCTCCCGCTATGTACCCGGGACGGGACTTGAACCCGTACGAACAAATGTTCATTGGATTTTAAGTCCAACGTGTCTACCAATTCCACCACCCGGGCAGTATTTAGATGAACATCTTTGAGCGAGTGATGAGATTCGAACTCACGACCCTCACCTTGGCAAGGTGATGCTCTACCCCTGAGCTACACTCGCAATAAGGACGGCAAATTTAAAGAAAAAATCTATTCCACAAAATCAAAATCTACTTTAGTAATAGTTTTTTGATTTCATTTAATTTGTTTAACGCTTCAATTGGTGTTAATGAGTTGATATCCAAATGATTTATATCGTCTCTAATTTTTTCTAGTACAGGATCATCTAGTTTAAAAAAACTTAATTGCAAATCATCATCTTCGTGCAAAGAATTAGATCTCTCACTTCTTCCTTTTATAGTTTCTAACTTCTTTAATATCTTAGATGCTTTTTCAATAACTTTTTTTGGAATACCTGCAATCTTTGCAACATGAATCCCAAAACTATGCTCACTTCCCCCTTGCTTTAGAGTTCGAATAAAAATAATATTCTTTCCATTTTCCTTAACAGAAACGTTATAATTTTTTATTCGAGAAAACTCTTTAGCCATTTCATTTAATTCATGATAATGAGTTGCAAATAATGTTTTTGCCTTGGTTTTATGATTATGTAAATACTCTGCAATTGCCCAAGCAATTGAGACGCCATCATATGTGCTTGTTCCGCGTCCAATTTCATCCATCAAAATCAAACTATTTTCAGAAAGATTATTTAAAATACTTGCTGTCTCACTCATTTCAACCATAAAAGTAGATTCTCCCATTGAAATATTATCAGAAGCACCGACTCTAGTAAATATCTTATCTACCAATCCTATTTCAGCAGAATTGGCAGGTACATAGCTACCTATCTGAGACATTAATACAATTAAGGCGGTTTGTCTTAACAAGGCTGATTTACCAGACATATTAGGCCCTGTAATCATCATTATCTGTTGCTGATCTCTATCTAAAAATATATCATTAGGAACATAAGTATCGCCAGCATCTAATTGTTGTTCAATAACTGGATGTCTTCCTTGTTTAATTACTAATTTCGAACTAATATTCACTTGTGGTTTACAGTAATTATTTTTTTTTGCTATTAATGAAAAACTAAGTAGACAATCAAGTTGAGACACTAAATTTGCATTTATTTGAATAGGTTCAATAAATTCAGTAAGACTTTGAACTAAATCGTTATAAAGTCTACTCTCAATAGTTTGAATCTTATCCTCAGCACTTATAATCTTATTTTCATATTCTTTCAATTCTTCTGTTATATACCTTTCAGCATTAACAAGAGTTTGCTTCCTTATCCAATTAGAAGGTACTTGATCTTTATATTTATTTCTGACTTCTAAATAATATCCAAAAACATTATTAAATGAAATTTTTAAAGAATTAATTCCTGTATTTTTAATCTCCCTATCAAGAATTTTATTCAGAAAATCTTTTCCAGAACTTTGAATTGATCTCAAATCATCTAATTCTTTATTAAAGCCTGTTTTTATAACATTTCCCTTGTGTATTAGTAATGGTGGATCATCACTTATTTCTGTTTCAATCTTTGAGATGATACTACCACATAAATCAATCTTATTTAAAATATCTCTAAGTGCATTGACATTTGTTATGTTGCATAGATTCTTAATAGGTTTTAGTGATAAGAGTGCGTCTTTAAGCCTGAAACACTCTCTTGGATTGATTCTTAAAGTTGCAACTTTCGAAATTAACCTCTCTAAATCCCCAATTGCTCTTATTTCTTTAATCAATAAATCCGTAATAACATCATCACTAAATATTTCATCTACAATCTGATGTCTTAACTTAATATGATTAACATCTTTTAAAGGGAGCGCTAACCATCTACGAAGCATTCTTCCTCCCATAGGGGATTTTGTATTATCTAAAACATCTATTAATGTAACAGCTCCTTCGTTAGTTGAAGAAAATAATTCAAGGTTTCTTATAGTGAATCTATCCATCCAGACATAATGATCTTTATGAATTCTGCTAATATTAAGAATATGCTTTGTTTTCTGATGCTTTGTTTCATTTAAATAATGTAGTGCTACTCCTGCGGCGACTACTCCTTCTTGAAGATCTAAAATACCAAACCCTTTTAATGACTTTGTATCAAACTGTTTATTTAACAACTCATTTGCGTAGTCAAAATTAAATACCCAGTCTTCGAGCATGAAAGTAGAAGAGGTTATATTAAAATCTATTTCTATTTTATTTTTTTTATCTTTTTGATAAATTATCTCCATCGGTTCAAAACTATTAAGAAGTTTATCTATGTAATCTTTAGTTCCCTCTCCAACTAAAAATTCACCAGTTGAAACATCTAAAAAAGATATTCCCATATATAACTTTCCATAATAAATTGTTGCAAGAAAATTATTTCTTTTGTTTTCTAAAGTAAGATCATTATAAGAAACTCCAGGAGTTACCAGTTCTGTCACTCCTCTTTTAACAATTCCTTTTGTAGCTTTTGCTTCTTCAAGCTGATCACAAATTGCAACTCTTCTTCCTGCCCTTACTAATTTAGGCAAATAAGTGTCTAAAGAATGATGCGGGAAACCTGCAAGTTCAATTTTAGAATCTCCATTGTTTCTAGCAGTAAGTACAATACCTAAAATTGAAGATACAGATATTGCATCTTCTCCAAAAGTTTCATAAAAGTCACCTACCCTAAATAATAATAGTGCACCAGGGTGTTTGGCTTTTATTTTATTATACTGCCCCATTAGAGGAGTAACTTTCTTTTTTTTGTTCTTATTTATCAAAAATTTATTGTTTAATTTTGCAACAAATATAAAGGATGGAGAAGTTAAAAAACAAGGATTTAGAAAGAATATCAATTGAAGAATTTAAAAAATCTAGAAAAACTCCAATAACGATTGTTTTAGACAATGTAAGAAGCTCTTTAAATGTAGGATCAGTGTTTAGAACTTCTGATGCTTTTTTAATTGAAAAAATAATACTATGTGGTATTACTCCAACCCCACCAAATAAAGATATCAGAAAATCTGCACTTGGCTCAACTAATTCTGTAGATTGGGATTATGAGAATAATACAATTGATGCCGTGTTAAAATTAAAAAAAAATAACTATCAAATTATCGGTGTTGAGCAAGTAAAAGAGTCTACAATGCTTAATAATTTTAATATCTCAAAAGATCCAATTGCAATAATATTTGGTAACGAAGTAGATGGCGTAAACAATGATGTGATAAATCTTTGTAATGAAATAATTGAAATTCCTCAATTTGGGACTAAACATTCTTTAAATATATCCGTTAGTTCAGGTATTGTTATTTGGGAATTATGGAATAAATTAGTTTCTTTTAAAAACTAACTATATTTTTTATGTTAGTAATAGAAAAAGTATCAACTTATCACTAGCTAATTACTAACATTAAATGTGAATAACACTAAAAAAAACATCTCTTACCCCTGAAATTTTTATTTACATTTGTAATAATAATAAATTTTAATACATCCAGACATGAAGACCTTTAAATTCTCATATATTCTTACTGCAATTATATTTTTTAGTAGCTGTGGTATAGATCAAATGGCAACTAAATACGATACAGTTAACTTCACAACTACACCTCCAGTACTTCAAGCTCATGGTGGAAAGGTATCTCTAAACTTAGACGCAAATTTTCCTGCAAAATATTTTGCAAAAAAAGCGACAGTTGATTTCACACCAGTACTAGTATATAATGAAGGAGAAACAGCATTTAAAACCATCATTATTCAAGGAGAAGAAGCTACAGGAGGAGAAGCTACAATATTCAATGCTACAGGAGGAGGCTTTAAATACCAAGATAAAATTACCTATACAGATAAAATGTTAAATGCTCGCCTAGAAATAAGAGCTACTGCTAAGCAGAAAGACAAAGAAAAGGTTTTAGGACCTGTTAATATCGCTAATGGAGTTATTGCTACGTCAACAAGAGTTAAAGACAATGAAGATTTAGCAAACAATAATCATGGATATGAACATGAGACTATTTTAGAGGAGTCAGCAACTATATACTTTTTAGTTAATCAGTCAAATATCAGAACAACTGAAAAAAGCGATGCAGACATTACTGAATTAAAGAAATTTTCTAAAAAAGGCTATAAAACTCATTCTATAGAAATCATATCATATGCTTCTCCTGAAGGAGCAGTTAATATGAATGACAATGTATCAGAGAAAAGAATGAAGAGCACGTTAAATTATACTAAGAGATTGTTAAGATCATTGAAAGTAGAAGGTGCAAGAAATAATGACCTATATACTGAATCATCTGTTGGTGAAGATTGGGAAGGATTTGAGTCTTTAATAAAAGATTCTAATATTAAAGATAAAAGAAAAATAAATAACATTGTTAACTCTATATCTGATGTTGAAGTAAGAGAACAACAAATTAGAGATTTGGCTGAAATATATGATGCTATAGAAGATAATGTTTTACCTCAATTAAGAAAGGCGACAATAATTATTAGATCTTATGAACCTAAAAGATCTGATGAGGAAATTGCCTCTTTATCTATTACTAATCCAAATGAATTAAGTGTAGAAGAATTATTATTTTCAGCTACATTAGCTGATAATGAAGTTGATCAGACCAAAATCTACAATAAAGCAGTTGAACTTCACAATGATTGGAGGGGGTACAATAATATTGCTTGTATTCACATAGCAAATGGCGATCTAAATTCTGCAATGGATTATCTTAACAAAGCAACATCAATTAAAGAAGAAAATTCTGACATAAGTACAAACAAAGGAATTATTGCAGCAAGAATTGGTGAACTAGCAAATGCTCAAGTTTTATTTGACAAAGCAAATACAACTGAAAGGAACCAAGCAATATTAGATATAAGACAAGGAGAATATAATAAAGCAATTCGTTACTTCAAAAACAGCAAATCACATAACGCGACACTAGCTAAATTAATGAACGGATCAAACAATGTTGCTTGCAATGAATCTACCGCAGAGTGCTATTATCTTAATTCAATAGCAAAGGTTAGGTCTGGAGATAATGATGGAGCTATTAATATGCTTAAAAAAGCTATTAACGCTAATTCTAAGTTTAAATCAGAAGCAGTTAACGATTATGAATTTTACAACTTACGATCTGATAGCAATTTCATTGATTTAACAAAGTAATATTATTAATAATCATAAAAAAGCTTCATATGGAGTTTTTCTATTTATATAAAATCATTACGACAACATCATAAGTCTATTTTAGAAATACCAGGATTATATTGTAATTTTAAAATATCCTTTATACGATTATAAACAGATTTATCAGAAACAAAGTCAACCAAAGTAACATCAATTAATAGCACTGGAAAATCATTTTGTTTTCGTAAATAATCTAGGTATTTATCTTGTATACTGTGTAAGTAACCATCACTAATTTTTTGTTCAAAATCTCTACCTCTTTTTTTAATATTTTTTTGTAATCTATTTATATCTGAATATAAGTAAACTACCAAATCAGGTGATGGAATTGACGAAGAAGTTATCTCATATAATCTATTAAATAGTTGCATTTCGTCTTTATTAAGATTTGTTTGAGCAAAAAGCTTTGATTTGACGAAAAAATAATCTGAAATTATCTGATTTTTGAATAAATCTTGATTTTTTATTAGCTTGAACTGTTGGTATCTTTCAGCCATAAAAAATAATTCCAAGGCGAATGCATGTTTTGAAGGTTCTCTATAAAACTTAGGTAAAAAGGGATTCTCAGCGAATGCTTCTAACAGTAATCTAGCATTATTATCCCTAGACAACATTTTGGATAATGTTGTTTTTCCACTTCCAATATTACCTTCTATTGCAATATGTTTATACATCATATAAAATTACTTGTTCATTATCTTTAGTTTCATTAAGTAATTGATTTACTGTTCTTTTATATTTGGGATGAACATAAAGTGGTGCCAGCTCATTTAATGGAACTAAAACAAAATTTCTTTCATGCATATGTTTATGCGGAATACACAGATCTATAGTTTCAATAATATCGTCATTATAAAAGATTATATCAATATCTATTAATCTTTCCCCCCATTTTTCTATCCTTATTCTGCCTAAATTATTTTCAATTAAAAGCACGCCCCTTAACAGTTCATTAGATGATAAATTTGTTTCAATCTTAATAATTTGATTCAGATAATTCTCTTGCCCTTCAACTCTCCAAGGCGTGCTTTGATAAATCTTAGAGACGGAAAGAACATTTCCAATTTCTTCTTTTATACAATTGACAGCGCTTGATAGTTCTTTAAGTCTATCTCCAATATTACTTCCTAATTGTAAATATGCAACATTCATACGTATTAAATTTAATCAAAAGTAATAAGAAAGAAAGAATAGACTATTAATAATTGTATTTTTGTCCAATAAAAATTAATCAAATGAAATCATTTTTAAAAAATATATTATCAACTATAATTGGTATAGTTTCTTCAATACTACTATTATTAATAATAATGCTAGTAATTTTTTCAATTGCAAGTACTGATAATGAAGTTAAAATTAAGAAGAATAGTATTCTTAAAATAGATTTATCTAATAATACCATAGTTGAGAGAAGTCCAACAAATCCCTTAGAAGCATTCAATTTTACAGGAGAAATGTTAGATAATTTAGAGTTAAAGGAAGTTCTTGATAATATTGAAAAAGCTAAATATGATGACAATATAGTTGCTATCTATTTAAATAATACAATTGTAAATGCTGGCTTATCACAAACAGAAGAAATTAGAAACAAACTACTTGAATTCAAAAAGACTGGAAAGCGAATTATCTCTTACTCAGAAGTATATTCACAATTATCTTATTACTTATCCTCTATTTCAAATAGCATCTATTTGAATCCTGAAGGTGTAATAGATTTAAAAGGACTGTCTGCATCTCCAATGTTTTATAAAGGTCTACTAGAAAAACTTGATATAGATATGCAAATTATTAGACACGGAAAATTTAAAAGCGCAGTTGAGCCTTTTACTTTAACTGAAATGAGCGCAGAAAACAGAAAACAGATGTCCCTTTTTCTTAACTCAATAGCTGATAATTTAATGGACAGCATTGCTAATCAAAGAGGCCTTACTATTTCTGAGGTTCAAAATCATGCAAATCAACTCTCGTTAGAAAATGCTAAATCTTGTATTGAATTAAATTATGTTGATGCTTTAATGTATCAAGATCAGGTTAATGACAGCTTATTATCTCTATCCCAAAGTGAAAAGTTGAATATAATTTCTATTAACAAGTACTCTAGTGTGAAAGTCAATACAAAAGATATTAGTAGAAATAAAATTGCTATAATTTATGCCACTGGTTCAATAAGTTCTGGTAAGGGAAGCGAAAGCAGCATTGGTTCAGAAACTACTGCTAAAGCGATTAAAGATGCCAGAGAAGATAAAAATGTTAAAGGCATTGTCTTTAGAATTAATTCGGGTGGAGGTAGTGCCTTAGCTTCAGATGTAATATGGAGAGAAACAATATTGACGAAAGAAGCAAAAATACCATTTGTGGTTTCTATGGGTGATTATGCGGCAAGTGGCGGTTACTATATTGCGTGTGCTGCAGATAGTATTGTAGCAAATCCTACAACGCTTACTGGCTCAATAGGTGTGTTTGGCATGATACCTAACTTACAAAATTTCTATAAAAACAAATTAGGAATTACTATTGATACAGCAAACACAAATAAATATGCTGACATGGGGATTAATAGACCACTAACTAATTATGAAAAAAGAAAGATTCAAAAAAGTATAGCAAATGTTTATGAGACATTTATCAGTCATGTCTCAGAAGGTAGAAATATTAGTAAATCATCTGTTGATGAGATTGGACAAGGAAGAATTTGGACAGGATACGATGCAAAGAGAATAGGTTTAATTGACACATACGGTGGCATTGAGAAAGCTATTGATATAGCATCAACATTAGCTAATATTGATGATTATCGTATTATATCACTTCCAAAAAAGAAAGATCCTTTTTCAGAATTTGCAACTAAATTTGCCTCAGGCTCAAATATTTCAAATATTTTACTTGATAAAATAGGAGTACGAACTGAATTGACAAAGCCAATTGAAAATCTACTTAGTAGAGATAAAGTACAAGCTAGACTTCCTTTTACAATTGAATTAAAATAAAGTTTTTTGAATTTTTTCTTGTACACTAAACTCAGAAATAAAACCTTCATGGGACCTTACATTAAAAACTCTATCTTTATCAAGCAATAGGTATTGACCTTTAATTCCTAATAAAACTCCTTCTATAATTGGATGCTTTTCAAGTTTTACACTTTTAATTTTAACTGGATATTTGGTGACAGGGTAGTTAATCTCTGTCACTGTATTATCCGGTAAAATATATTGTTTTAATTCATCTGGAACATGAGCCGAAAGTTCCTCTTTCATTTTGACTAGATCAACTTTATCTGGGGATCCTGAAAGCATCTTACGCCAATTAGTTATATCTGCAACAAAACGCTTCAGTGAAACTTCAATATCTCCAGAGAATCTTCTGTTTGGAACTTCAGCTAACAATATAGCTTGACTTGCTCCCTGATCCATCCATCTTATAACACCCTGTGTTCCTCTAGTTATTCCAACTTTAATGCCAGAAGAATTAGCTAAATAAACATAATGCGGAGTAAGTTGAAATTCTTTTTCCCAAGCTAAATCCCTTTCCTCAATACCTAAGTGTGCAGTACATAATTCAGGCTTAAAAATAGATTGTGATGCTAAAGGGGATTCCCAATAACATTTATAACAGTATCCTGAATTCCTATAAAAAGATGTCATTATTTTTTCGCAACTACATACAACATTTCCACTCCATTTAATAATTAATTTTTTACCAATATATCTATTCATATCGTGAATCTCTCCATGTATATCTAGAGTATAGTTTACCACATCCTTTAATGATGTGTTCATTTTTTTTAGTGTATTTCGAAACATATTTTTTGTATTTTCAGCTTTTAAATTTACACATTTGATTCAATTCACTCTAAAAAACACATTACTTTCTTTTTTGATGAGAAAACGTAATAATAATATTTATAGATGGATTAATAATCCAACTAAGTATCAACAAATAGTATTTGAAAATCTAATAAAAAAAGGCAAAAAAACAAAGTTTGGTAAGGATCATAAATTTCATGATATCAAAGATATTAGTACATTCAAAAACAATATACCACTTAGAAGATATGAAGAAATTGAGCCATATATTAAAAAGGCAAGAAATAATGAAAAAAATATTCTTTGGCCTGGCAAAGTGAAATTCTTTGCAAAATCTTCAGGAACAACAGATAATAAAAGTAAATATATACCAATAACTAAAGATTCCCTATCTCATTGTCACTTTAGAGCAGGTAAAGATATGTTATCTTTATATGAAAATAATTTTCCTAAAAAAAACATTTACAATGGGAAAGGATTAATGCTTGGGGGATCAATATCAAAGGATTTATCTAATAAAAATGGCGATTTGTCAGCAATTTTACTTGATCAATTTCCATTTTGGGTAAGTTATCATCGTGTCCCTGATATCTCAACTGCCCTTATGAAAGAATGGAATCAAAAATTAAATAAAATAGCAATACAAGCAATAAATGAAAATATAACAAATATTACTGGAGTACCTTCGTGGATGTTGATTCTTCTCAAAAGAATAGTGAAAATTAGTGGTAAAAAAAATATTTGCGAAGTTTGGCCGAACTTAGAATTATATATGCACGGGGGAATTAACTTTGAACCATATAGAAGTCAATTTGACAAATTAATTCCAAATAATAAAATGAATTATCTTGAAGGGTATAATGCATCTGAGGGGTTCTTTGGCTTACAGGACCTCAAAAAAAGTAAAGGTCTACTACTACTTCTAAATAATGGAATATTTTATGAATTTATTGAAATATCTGATTATAAGAAAGGAATAAGGGAAACAATTGGTTTAGATCAAGTAAGACAAAAAGTCAACTATGTTATTATTATCACTACAAATGCTGGTTTGTGGCGATATATAATTGGGGATCTAGTGTGTTTCACTACAACTTTTCCTTTCAGAATTAAAATTACAGGAAGAATTACATCTTGTATTAATAGCTTTGGAGAAGAATTAATGGTACATAATACTGACAGAGCAATAACATATTGTTGTGAAAAGTTTAATTGTTCAATTTCTGATTATACAGTTGCTCCAATTTTTCTAGATGAACATTGTGGTTGTCATCAATGGCTAATAGAATTTAATAAGAAACCTGAAAATATAAACCAGTTTATTATGGAAATTGATATTTACTTAAAAAAAATAAATTCTGACTATGAAGCCAAAAGATATCAAAACATTATTCTTCAAGAGCCCAAAATAGTTGTACTTGAAAATAATGAATTTTATATATGGTTAAAGGAAAATAATAGACTTGGAGGGCAGTTTAAAGTCCCCAGACTTTCTGAAAATAGAGAACTAGCAGATAATATTATTTCTATCAGCAGAAGTTTTCAACAATAATCAACACTAAATTAAGATTATCATATTTATCAATAATACTTTTTTTATTTTAGACAAAAATTATAAAAATGCACATCGCCATAGCAGGAAACATAGGTTCAGGAAAAACAACACTTACAACAAAACTATCTAAACATTATAAATGGGAAGCTCATTATGAAGATGTAGAAAACAATCCATACTTAAATGACTTTTATAAAGATATGCAGAGATGGTCGTTTAACTTACAAGTTTATTTTCTAAATAGTAGATTCAGACAAATTGTTTCAATTAAAGAAAGTGGCAAAACATATATACAAGATAGAACAATTTTTGAAGATGCTAAAATATTTGCCCCAAACCTACACCAGATGGGACTTATGAGCTCCAGAGACTTTGATAATTATATGGAGATATTTAATCTTATGGATGGATTTATTGATGGACCAGACTTATTAATTTATTTGAGAGCTTCGGTATCTACTTTAGTTGAGCAAATACAAAAAAGAGGAAGAGACTATGAAAATAGTATTCGTTTAGATTACCTAACTAGACTAAATGAACGCTATGAGGCCTGGATTGAAGAATATACTAAGGGCAAATTATTAATCATTGATGTTGATAATATAAACTATACTGAAAGTGACGAAGATTTAAGTGCTATAATTGAAAAAATAGATGCAGAAATAAATGGTTTATTTTAATATAAAAGAGATCTAATTCCTTTTATAATATTAAAATACTTTTTTTATTATTTTTTTGCCTTAATATTTAAAATAAAATTATTTTCAATTCCATCAATATTTACCGACACAACTGGTATTTTTCCTGTCATAAACATAATACCATTTTCATTTTTTTTGAAAATATATTCTAATTCAACATTCAACTTTGAACCTTCAAAAAAAGTTAAAACTCCTGATAGTTTATTTTCTTGATTTTCTATGTCTGAATTAGCTGTAAAAGTAATTGGAAATGTGAATTTACCACTAATTTTCTGACATATAATATCATCTTGACATTCAAATTTATCAATAGTAAGCATCTCAAAAACTTTAGATTCAACTACATAGCCAGACAATGAAGCCTGAGCATATATGTTTATTAATGATTTTGATGACAGCTCTATTTCTTCTGTAGCCTCAACTTTAATTACTTCAGCCTTTTCACTATTACCGTGTTCACCATTACCTAAAACTGGAGCAATAACTAAACCAATTAAGCAAGTTAATTTTATTAAAATATTCATTGAAGGACCAGAAGTATCTTTAAATGGATCTCCAACTGTATCACCAGTAACTGACGCTTTATGTGCATCCGAACCTTTGTACGTCATTTCTCCATTAATCATTACACCTGCCTCAAATGATTTTTTAGCATTATCCCAAGCTCCACCAGCATTATTTTGGAAAATAGCCCATAAAACTCCAGATACAGTTACACCAGCCATATAACCTCCAAGCATTTCAGCAATAATCATATTGTTCATTCCAAACAACATTGGAACAAAAGCAATTATCAATGGAAATAAAATAGTCAGAAGACCAGGTGCAAGCATTTCTTTTAATGAAGCTTGAGTAGAAATCTCAACACATTTATCATATTCTGGCTTACCAGTGCCTTCCATTATCCCTGGTATATCTTTAAATTGTCTTCTTACTTCATATACCATTTCCATTGCCGCCTTTCCAACAGCATTCATTGCTAAAGCAGAGAAAACTACTGGAACCATAGCTCCAACAAACAACATTGCTAAAACGGGAGCTTTAAAAATATTTATACCATCTATTCCAGTAAAAGTAACATACGCAGCAAATAAAGCTAAAGAAGTTAATGCTGCAGAAGCAATTGCAAAACCTTTTCCTGTGGCAGCAGTTGTATTTCCTACTGAATCTAATATATCTGTTCTTTCTCTTACAATTGGATCTTGCTCACTCATCTCAGCAATACCACCTGCATTATCAGATATTGGTCCAAATGCATCAATAGCTAATTGCATTGCAGTAGTAGCCATCATTGCAGATGCCGCCATAGCTACACCATAAAATCCTGCAAAAGCATACGAACTCCATATAGCTCCAGCAAATAGTAAAATTGTAGGAAATGTTGATATCATCCCTGTTGCTAAGCCTGCAATTATATTTGTTCCCGCTCCAGTACTTGATTGCTCTACAATCTTTAAAATCGGCTTCTTACCTAGTCCTGTATAATATTCTGTTACTGAAGAAATAACACCACCTACTATTAAACCAACAATTGTAGCATAAAAAACTCTCATAGCTGATATTTCAATTAGTCCTTCTCCAAAAAATTCCATTTGCATAGTAGATGGCAACATATAATTTACTAAAAAGTAAGATGAAATTGCAACTAATATAATTGATGTGATATTTCCTTTGTTTAAAGCACCCATAACTTGATCTTCCTTTGCATCATTGTCCTTAATACTAACAAGCATTGTTCCTATCAAAGAAATAATAACCCCAACACCAGCAATTGCCATTGGTAAAAGAATTGGTCCAATTCCCCCAAATGCATCATTAATATTCCCTCCCATATCTTCAATAATATAGTTTCCTAGAACCATAGCAGCTAATACAGTAGCAACGTATGATCCGAATAAATCAGCCCCCATACCTGCTACATCACCTACATTATCACCTACATTGTCTGCAATAGTTGCAGGATTTCTTGGGTCATCTTCTGGAATACCAGCCTCAACCTTGCCTACTAAATCAGCTCCTACATCAGCAGCCTTTGTATAAATACCACCGCCAACTCTAGCAAATAAAGCAATAGACTCAGCTCCTAATGAAAAACCAGCTAAAGTTTCTAAAACGATAGTCATATCCTGAGTATTTGTCCATGTTCCACCCATAAAAATATTGTAGAAAGCGATAAAGAAAGCCGTTAAACCTAAAACAGCTAGACCAGCAACCCCTAATCCCATAACAGTACCACCACCAAAAGATACTTTTAATGCATTAGGTAAGGACGTACGAGCAGCTTGAGTAGTTCTTACATTTGTTTGAGTAGCTATTTTCATGCCCATATTTCCAGCAAGTGCTGAGAAAATTGCCCCTAAAATAAAAGCAATTACAATAAGCCAGTGTGTTGATGGCACAATTGTAGACACGATAAATAACAATATACTTACAACAACTACGAATATAGCTAAGAGTCTGTATTCAGCTTTTAAAAAAGCCAACGCTCCTTCATAAATATGGTCAGAAATTTCTTTCATTTTTCCATTACCTGCATCTTGTTTCAATACCCAAGACTTCTTTATAGTCATATAAATAAGGCCTATTGTAGCCAATATAATTGGTAGATATATCATGTATGATTCCATTTTGTTTTTTGTTTAGTTGTTAAAATGGGTGCAAAAGTAGTATTTTTATACAAATTTCATAATTATACCGTCTTTTTATAATTTCAGAATATGTATTTTAAGTACTAATAAAGTAGAATATTAATTGCATTTTTTCTAAGTTTGCATCAAACTAATTTAAAATTCAATAAGAATGAATATTGTAGTGTGCATAAGTAGTGTTCCTGATACAACAGCAAAAATTAATTTTGTTGATAATGATAGTAAATTTGATGAGAATGGAGTGCAATTTGTTATTAATCCATATGATGAGTTTGGACTCACAAAAGCTATATTGCTAAAAGAAAAACACGGCGGTAAAATTATTGCAATAACAGTAGGAGAGCAAAAAGTGGAACCTGTCATTAGAAAAGCATTAGCTATTGGTGCTGATGAAGCAATAAGAATAAATCATACGCCTAAAGATAGTTATACAACAGCATATCACATAGCTGAATACTTAAAAAGTAATTCCTATGATTTAATAATAACAGGAAGAGAATCTATTGATTATAATGGAGGTGCTGTAGGGGGTATGGTTGCAGAATTTCTAAGCCTACCATTCATTAATGCCTGTAACGGACTTAATTTTTCAGATGGTATAGCACAAATAACTAGAGAAATAGATGGCGGCAAAGAGAAATTATCAGCTAAACTCCCTTTGATTATTGGAGGTCAAAAAGGTTTAGTACAAGAGTCCGAGCTTAGAATACCTAATATGAGAGGAATTATGCAGGCAAGAACAAAACCACTAAGTATAATAGAACCATCAAATATTGAAACCCTAAGCACTTCTGTTAAATTTGAAAAACCTGCAGAAAAAGGGGCTTGTAAACTTGTTTCATCTGATAATGTTGGAGAATTAGTATCGTTACTGCAAAATGAAGCGAAAGTTATATAAACAAAAAGAAATTAAAAAATGTCAGTATTAATATACGCAGAAAGTTGGGATGGAAGTTTTAGGAAAAGTACCTTTGAAGCAATATCATACGCAAATGAGGTATCGAAGTTGTTAGATACAGATCTTGTTGCTATTTCATTTGGGAATGAAAGTAAGCAGGAACTAGAGAAACTAGCAAAATATGGAGCAACTAAAATTATAACATCTGACATTATTCATAAAGGTGACAGCGAAGCAACAACAGAATTTATTTCAAAAAATATAAATGATGTAAATATCATTGTATTTGCTAGTTCATATACCTCAAAGATGATTGGACCTAGATTAGGAGCAAAACTTAAAGCAGGTATTGCTTCTAATGTTATCGCATTACCGACTTCAACTGATCCCATACAAGTACAAAGAAAATCATTCTCAAGTAAAGCAATAGAAAATATTGAAATTCACAGTGAAATAGCAATTATTACTTTAGCTCCTAATGCATTTGAAATAATTGAAAATTCTAAAAATTGCCAAATAGAAAAAGTTGAATCAGTAAAAGAAGGTAACATTACAATAAATGGACAAGAAGTTTCTAATGGTAAAGTCTCATTAGCTGAAGCTGAGATAATAGTATCAGCAGGTAGAGGTATGAAGGGCCCTGAAAACTGGAATCTTATTGAAGAATTAGCTGATGTATTATTTGCAGCAACAGCATGCTCCAAGCCTGTATCTGATATAGGCTGGAGACCTCACAGTGAACATGTTGGTCAAACTGGTAAAGCAGTTGCTCCTAACTTATATATTGCTATTGGAATATCTGGGGCAATACAACATTTAGCTGGCGTTAATTCTTCAAAAGTTATGGTTGCTATAAATTCGGATGCTGAAGCGCCATTCTTTAAAGCTGCAGATTATGGAATTGTAGGAGATGCATTTGAAATTGTACCCAAATTGATTGAAGAAATTAAAAAAATAAAATAATTTGAATTTTGTTCAGTTAGATATTACCGCAATAAAACAAAGTGATTCCCAAAACAATGCATATGTTTTACTTTTAAACGAGGCGGATGGAGAAAGACAATTACCAATTGTAATTGGCTGGTGTGAAGCAAGATCAATAGCTGTTGCTTTAGAAGATAATGAAAAACTTGATAGACCTCTAACTCATGATTTATTTAAAACCTTAGGCGATAATTTCAATATTATTGTTGAAAAAATTGTAATACACACATTAATTGAGGGTATTTTCCACTCTTCTTTCTATTGTAAAAATGGAATAACTAATGAAATTGTAGCTATCGACTCAAGAACATCTGATGCAATAGCAATAGCAATAAGATATGGTTGTCCAATATATACATACGAAGATATATTATCTAGAGCTGGAATTATATTAACTAGTGGTTCATCAGAGGACACTGATTACACTGAGCTAAATCTAAATGAAGAAGAAGATAAAAGTGCAAATCCGAAAGATCTCAGAAATTTTAATTTGAATAAACTACAAAAAATGCTTTCTATAGCGATTCAAGAAGAAGACTATGAAAAAGCATCGGAAATAAGAGATGAAATTAACTCTAGAAAAAGCAAATAGATGAAACGAATCTGTTTTATTATTATTTTAACTTTAATTTCTTTAATAATTACTGCACAAAATTTAGAAGGCAAATGGTTTTTCGAAAGCATACGTTTAGAGAATGACTCTACAAACGAAGATTTAAAACCTATTTCTAAAAAAGACTTCCTCTTTATTGGAAATAACGGCACATTTGAGTACGAAATTTCTAAAATCAGCTTATTTGCATCTGGTAAATGGAGTTTAGATGACAATATACTTGTTTTTAATTATAATCAACCCTCAGATACTTCTAGAGAATATAAAATTTCTTTAAATAACAATCAATTAATATTAAATGAAAGTGGAGTAAATTATAAATTTCAGAAAGGAATAATTAATTCTCAATTAGAAAAATCAGAATTCAAATTCAAGAACTTGGGTAGAGGAATACTAGGTATAATTGTATTAATATTCATTGCTTTCTTATTTTCTAAAAATCGTAAAAATATTGATTGGCACTTAGTATGGAAAGGATTATTGATACAAATAGTATTTGCTATATTAATTTTAAAGGTTCCAATTATACAAAATGGTTTTGAGTGGCTTAGTTCAGTTTTTGTTACTATACTTGGATTTACACGAGAGGGTTCTATTTTTTTATTTGGAGATATTATTAGTAATACCGACTCCTTTGGATTTATTTTCGCCTTCCAAGTTTTACCTACAATTATTTTCTTTTCCGCTCTAACATCTTTGCTTTTTTATTTTGGTTTATTACAGAAGTTAGTTTATGTATTTGCTGTTTTTATGAAAAAAATCATGAACTTATCAGGATCTGAAAGCTTAGCTGCAGCTGGAAATATATTTTTAGGCCAGACAGAGTCACCCCTACTAATTAAACCATATATTGATAAAATGACTATGTCTGAACTTCTCTGTCTTATGTCAGGAGGAATGGCAACAATAGCCGGTGGTGTGTTAGCTGCATATATTGGTTTTTTAGGTGGAAATGACCCTATACAACAACTTTTCTTTGCAAAACATTTATTAGCAGCTTCAGTTATGTCTGCCCCTGCTGCTGTTGTAGCATCTAAAATATTACTTCCTGAAAAAGAAGAGGTAAATCAAACTATGGAAATCTCGGACGAACAAATTGGAGCAAATGCTTTGGAAGCTATCAGTATTGGGACAACTCAAGGCATAAAGTTAGCAGTAAATGTTGGAGCTATGCTACTAGTATTTATTGCTTTTATTACTATGGCAAATTACTTTCTAAAAGATTTTTTTGGAGGCTATACAGGATTAAATAGTTGGGTAAATTCCATTACAAATGGTCAATATGAAGGTCTGACGCTAGAGTTTATACTTGGATACACATTAGCACCAATCACTTGGATTATGGGTGTTTGTAAGCAAGATATGGTTTTAGTTGGTCAACTTCTAGGAGAAAAAACTATACTAAATGAATTTGTAGCTTATGTATCTTTAGGCGAGATGAAGGCAAGTGGCAAATTCTTTGAAGAAAAATCAATAATTATCGCAACTTACATTTTATGTGGATTTGCTAACTTTGCTTCTATAGGGATCCAAATTGGAGGAATAGGTGCCTTGGCACCAAAAAGAAGAACAGATTTATCAAAACTAGGAATTCTTGCTCTTATTGCCGGCACACTCGCTTGTCTTTTCACAGCAGTAATTGTTGGAATGATTTTATAAAATATTAAATTAACATATGAGTAAAATAAATAAAAAATTAATTACAAATAAATAATGAAACAATACTTAGGTTTAATGACACGTGTGATGAAGGAAGGTGCGTTAAAAGCAGACCGAACGGGTACTGGAACAAAAAGTGTATTTGGTCATCAAATGCGATTTGACTTATCTGAAGGATTTCCATGCATAACTACTAAAAAGTTACATTTAAAATCTATCATTCATGAATTACTCTGGTTTTTAAAAGGAGATACTAATATAAAGTACCTTAGAGATAATGGAGTAAGAATTTGGGATGAATGGGCAGATAAAAATGGCGAATTAGGTAATGTTTATGGATATCAGTGGAGAAATTGGCCTGCCCCAGACGGAAAACACATTGATCAAATTAAACAAGTAATAGACACTTTGAAAAACAACCCTGATAGTAGAAGAATTATTGTAAGTGCATGGAATGTTGGAGAAATTGAACAAATGGCTTTACCTCCATGTCACGCATTCTTTCAATTTTATGTTGCAGATGGAAAACTTTCATGTCAACTATATCAAAGAAGTGCTGATATATTTTTAGGCGTTCCATTTAATATTGCGTCATATGCTTTGCTTACTATGATGGTTGCTCAAGTCTGTAATTTAAAATTAGGAGAATTTATACACACCTTAGGAGATGCGCATATTTATACAAATCATTTTGAGCAAACAGAATTACAATTAAGTAGAGATTGCAAAAAATTACCAAAAATGAAAATCAATCCAGAAATTGATAATATCTTTGATTTCTCGATTACAGATTTTGAATTAGTAGACTATAATTTTCATCCTCATATCAAAGGAAAAGTAGCAATCTAATGGCAAAAATAATAGTATTAGGGGCAGGATTAGTAGGAGGCATTATGGCCAAAGACTTATCAAAAAAACATAAAGTTACTTCAGTAGATATTTCTCAAAAAAACTTAAATAAACTAGAAGGAATTGATAAAATATGTGCTGATATTACTAACACGAAAATCTTACAAGATTTAATAAAAGAGTTTGATTTAGTTATTGGTGCCGTACCAGGGTTTATGGGCTACAAGATGATGAAGGATGTTATTGAAGCAGGCAAAAATATTGTTGATATATCTTTTTATCCTGAAGATCCATTTGAATTAGATAAACTAGCCAAAGAAAATAATGTTATAGCAATTATGGATTGTGGAGTTGCGCCTGGAATGGGTAATATAATTTTTGGTTATCACGATCTTAATATGCAAATTACTGATTATGAATGTCTAGTTGGTGGACTTCCAGAAAGAAGAGAATGGCCCTATGAATATCAAGCAGTATTCTCTCCTATAGATGTAATTGAAGAATATATTAGACCCGCAAGATATGTGCAAAACAATCAAATCATCATAAAAGAAGCCTTATCAGATGCAGAATTAATTGCATTTGACGAAATTGGCACTCTTGAAAGTTGGAATTCTGATGGATTGAGAAGTTTAATAAAAACCATGACTCATGTTCCAAATATGATTGAGAAGACTTTACGTTATCCAGGATGTGTTGAATATCTTAAAGTTCTACGTACTAGCGGTTTTTTTTCATATAAAGAAATTGAAGTAAACGGAAATAAAATCAGGCCAATTGATATGACAGCTAAATTATTATTTCCTAAATGGAAAATGGAAAATGGAGATAAAGACTTTACAATAATGAGAATTATTATTAAAGGCATAGAGAATGGTAAATCCATAACCTATCAATACAACTTGTTAGATCGATTTCAAGATAATACAATATCAATGGCAAGAACAACAGGTTTTACTTGTACAGCTGTTGCTAATCTAATACTTGATGGAAATTATAAACACCACGGAATATCACCTCCTGAATATTTAGGAAAGCATTTTAAATTCATCAATAATTACCTTAAAGAAAGAAAAGTAATTTACAAAAAAATAATAAAATAATGAAAGTTTCTATTATAGTAGCAGCATCAGAAAATGGTGCAATAGGTAAGGAAAACGATCTTATATGGAGGTTTCCCAATGACACACAATTTTTCAAAGAAACAACTCTGGGTCATCATGTAGTTATGGGCCGTAAAAACTTTGAATCTATCCCACACAAATACAGACCACTTCCAAATAGAGTAAACATAATTATCACAAGACAAGATAATTATACTGCGAAAGAATGTACTGTAGTGAACTCTATTGAATCGGCTTTGGAAGTTGCTAAAAAAAATGGAGAATCTGAAGCATTTATAATTGGAGGTGGACAAATATATCAACTAGCACTTGCAAAAAATTTAGTAGACAAAATATATTTAACAAGAATACATAGCAAATACGACGGAGATACTTTTTTCAAGAAATTAAGTTCACAATGGATAGAAAAAAGTAGAAATAAGTACATCGCCGATGAGAATCATGCATATGATTATAGTTTTATAACTTTGGAGAAAAATTAAATAAAAACAATGAAAAAAATATTTATTATTACAATCTTAATAGGGTTGACATTTTCCTCATGTAAAGATGAAGATATTATAAATAATCCAGATTTAATCAGTACCCAAGCGTCTCAAGACAATTTATTTGCAGAAAATATTTTTAATGATGTAATATATATTATTAAAGAAAGTATGCAAAATAGTAGTAAAAGTAAATCATGTCCAGATTATAACTTAATTAATTCAAACTCTTCAGATATTGACACATTAATTATTGACTTTGGAAATTCAAATTGCTTAAATAACGGTAAGCTGAGAAGGGGTGTAATTAACGTGATTTTTTCAGGAAGATACACGGATTCTTCATCAGTTATTTCAAGTACATTTAACAACTATTATATTAATAATAATTTAGTACAAGGCGAAGTTGTAATTATAAATCAGGGAATAATTAATACTGGAAATACTATATTTGATATTGAAGTTAAGAATGCAAGCATTAATACTTCCAACGGAACAATAAATTGGAATTCTACTACAAATTGGGAGTGGATAAGTGGCAAAAGTACAGTCGAAATTTCTGATGATTCATATACTATTTCAGGAAAATCAAGTGGTAATGGGGTTAATGGAAATGCATTTATAACAACAATTACAAATACACTCAAATTAGATTTTTCTTGTTTACCTTATTGTGTTATTAAAAGTGGATTAGTAAAAGTATCTCCAGATGGATACAACGATAGGAACATTAACTATGGAGATTCTTTATGTGATTGTGTTGTAGAGGTTATTGTAAATGAAGAATCCCATCCATTAACAATAATAAACTAAGCAGCTTTTAGTTTAGAGAGTGATTGTTTAGTGATTTGAGATTTAACATATGAGGCAGTTATCTTTAATTTTTTTTTATTCTCATCTGAAGGAAATTCATACATTGCTTCAAGCATAATTGCTTCACAAATAGATCGTAAACCTCGAGCACCTAGCTTAAATTCTAATGCTTTCTCTACAATCAAATCTATTGCTTTATCTTCAAATGTCAGTACTATCCCTTCCATGTCAAATAGCTTTTGATATTGTTTTGTTAAAGCATTTTTTGGCTCTGTAAGAATACGCTTTAGCGCTGCTTGATTTAAAGGATTTAAATATGATAGAACAGGCATCCTACCGATTAGCTCAGGAATTAAACCAAAAGATTTTAAATCTTGTGGAGACACATACTTAAGTAAATTCTCTTTATTTATTCCTTTTTCATTATTAGCTCTAAAGCCAAGAGCTCTAGTATTGAGTCTTTTAGAAATATGTTGTTCTATACCATCAAATGCACCACCACTAACAAATAAAATATCTTTAGTATCAAGTGCTATCATTTTTTGATCGGGATGTTTTCTTCCTCCTTGCGGTGGCACATTCACAATAGTACCCTCAAGCAATTTTAACATTGCTTGTTGCACTCCTTCACCACTAACGTCTCTTGTAATTGACGGGTTATCTCCTTTTCTTGCAACTTTGTCAATTTCATCGATAAAAACAATCCCTCGTTTGGCATTTTCAACATTATAATCAGCTGCTTGTAATAGTCTAGTAAGTATACTTTCGACATCCTCTCCTACATAACCTGCTTCTGTGAGTACTGTTGCATCTGCAATACAAAATGGCACTTTAAGAAGTTTTGCTATCGTTCGTGCAATTAAAGTCTTACCAGTACCTGTTCTCCCAACCATAATAATATTAGATTTTTCAATCTCAATATCATCATTTGTATTATCCTGTAATAATCTTTTATAATGATTATATACTGCTACAGAAATTACCTTTTTAACATCATCCTGTCCAATAATAAACTCATCTAAATATGTTTTAATAGCTTTGGGTTTTAACAACTTAAAATCATCAGCTACTTTATTGTGAGATTTAGAATCTTCAGCTACCATATCATGAGCTTTAGAAATACAAGCATCGCATATATGTGCAGAATTTCCAGCAATCAGAAGATTTGTATCCTGCTTATTCCTTGCGCAAAAAGAACATACTACTTTTTCAGATTCTGACATTATTTCTTTCTTTCTAGAACTTCGTCAATCATACCATATGATTTTGCTTCTTCAGCAGTCATCCAGTAATCTCTATCACTATCTTTCCAGACTTTCTTAAAATCTTGACCAGAATGATTAGAAATTATCTCATATAATTCATTCTTTAATTTCTTTATTTCATTCGCTGTGATTTCTATATCAGAAGCTTGCCCTTGAGTTCCACCAAGTGGTTGATGTATCATTACTCGAGAATGCTTAAGAGCTGTTCTTTTACCAGATGCGCCAGCGCATAATAAAACAGCTCCCATAGAGGCTGCCATTCCTGTGCAAATTGTAGAGACATCAGGATTAATATATTGCATCGTATCATAAATACCGAGTCCAGCATAAACGCCTCCTCCAGGTGAATTTAGATATATTAAAATATCTTTATTTGCATCTACTGATTCTAAAAAAAGAAGTTGTGCTTGAATAATATTTGCAACATAATCATTTATGGGAACTCCCAAAAAAATTATTCTATCCATCATTAATCTAGAAAAGACATCCATACTTGCTACATTCATCTGTCTCTCTTCAATAATAGTTGGAGAAATATAATTTCCATGAATTGACTTAAACTCATTAAGATGTAAACTACTTATACCTTTGTGATGTGTTGCATATTTTTCAAATTCTCTTCCGTAATCCATAATTTTAAACTTTTGTTTATTTTTCTGATGCTAATTTAACAAATTGATCGTAAGAAATAGACTTTTCAGTTAATTTGAAATTTTCCTTGTAAACCTTTAATGTTCTCTCGTCAAATATTTGATCATATATTTTCTTTCTCTCTTCTTCATTTTTCAGAATATTATTTGCAATATCTGTCAATTGTTTGTCATCACCTTCTGGCTGACCATATTGTTTCATCTGAATACCAATTAATTTTTTGGCATGTGCTAAAACATCATCTTGTGTGACTTTAATATTAAAGATTTCCATTACTTTATTTTCAATAAGTTGCCATTGCAAGCTTTTTGCATACATATCGTACTCTTTATCTAGAACTTCAATAGTAATTGGCTGTTCAGAAGTCTTAAGTAACCACCTCTTAAGAAACTCATCGGGCATCTTTAATTTTAGTTTATCTATAAAGTAAGTTACTACATCATTCTTAAGCATTCTATCGCTTTCCGAAATAAACTGATTTTCCGCTTCATTTTTAACCTTAGATTTAAATTCTTTAACAGTTTTTACAGATCCAGGACCATATACTTTGTCAAATAAATCAATATCTAAGCTAGCTGGTTCAAGTCTATTAATATTTTTAACAGTAAATTTGAATTCTTCTGACACTAAACTATTAAGTGCGACTTGTTCAACATTTAGCATTGCAGCAAGATCAGCATGATTTGTAAATGCTTTAAGTACATTAACAGTCAAAAAACTATTTGCTTTTAAACCAATAAATTTATTTTTAATTTTTGAATCAGAAATAAAATCCATTGATACTGTCGCTTCATGCTTGATACCATTAGATAAGATACCACCATTTTGATCTAGTTGTTCTATTATACAAAATACAAGATCTCCGTCAACAGATACTTCAGGATTACTCATTTTTCCATACTTTTTAGCAATATCATTGCAATATCCGTCAACTAATTTTGAATCAGCTTTAATTTTATAATAATTTAATTTGTCTTTAGAAGTAATCTTAACCTCAAAATCAGGAGCGAGGCCTATCTCATATTTAAAAATAAAATCATCTGTTTTTTCCCAATCAACTTCATTGGTATCCAAGGGCATAGGCGATCCTAAAACTCTTATTTTTTCAGATGTAATATACTTATATAATTCATCTTGTAATAACTTGTTAACTTCGTCAACTACAATTGAAGTTCTATATTTTTTATTTATAATTCCCATTGGCACTTTTCCTTTTCGAAATCCAGGTATTTCAGCTGTTTTGCGATAGCCTTGAAGTGCTTTTTCAACCTTCTCAGAATAATCATTCACACTTACTTCAACAGAAATAACAGCCATTAAATCTTTTGTTTTGCTTTGTTTTATGTTCATCTTTTTAATATTTATGGGATGCGAAAATACACTTATTTATCTGATTAGAAAATAATGATAAACTAAAAATTTTGAATATATATTTGAATATATAATTGAATAAATTTATAGTTTTATTTGATCTTTTTAAAAAAACCGGGACAATATTAGTATCCCGGTTTTCATAACAAATGTGCGGGTGAAGGGCCTCGAACCCCCACGCCTTGCGGCACTAGATCCTAAGTCTAGCACGTCTACCAATTCCGCCACACCCGCAAAAGGACCGCAAAGATATTATTTTTTAACATTTATATACAAAACACTCCTTAAAGATTTTAGAGTTAAAAAATTATTTAGATTTGTATAAATTAAAAAAATAAGAAATGAGTTTATCAGTAAAAGGAAAATTAAGTAGAAAATTAAGTGTTGAAAGTGGTACATCAAAAGCAGGCAAAGAGTGGAAGAAACAGTCTTTTCTTGTTCACACAGGAGCACAATATAAC
>JABICI010000091.1 GCA_018652335.1 Flavobacteriales bacterium | reverse complement strand
GCAGAAAAAAGCTGCATTCCTCCTATTCCTAAAAGTGGTAAAATTGCTATAGCTAGAACAATTATACCCATACCTCCAATCCAATGTGTGATACTTCTCCAAAAGATAATTCCCTTAGGTAATGATTCAATTGAATCTAGTATAGTTGCTCCAGTTGTAGTATATCCTGATGTAGTTTCAAAAATTATGTTAGTAAAACCCTGAACAGAATCTGTTAAAATGTATGGAAGTGAGCCAGATAATATCATGACTATCCAACCAAATATTACAACAATGTAACCCTCTCTTTTATTTAAATTAATATCAAAATTTCGATTGTATATGGAACAAAAAGCACCTAAGGACAAAACTATAATTCCAGAAACAATTAGGCTATCAGTAATGCCGTCATTATACATATAGCTTAGTAAGGAAGCGATGAACATAAAACCTCCATTAAACATCAATAGAATACCAAAAAAATAAAATATTATTTGATAATTAATTTTCATATTATTAACCTAATAAAAGAATTTTTCAACTTGATTTACTGTTTCAAGTTTACAACAAACTACCACTCTGTCATCTTTTAATATTTTAAAATCACCCAAAACAACAAGACCATTTCCGTTTCTTATTACTCCACTAATTATGGCTTCTCTAGGGAAATTAAGATCTCTAATAAGTTTATTACATACATGAGAATTTTCATTAATTACAAACTCTAAAAGTTCGGCATTCATGTTACTAAGTTGTGATATAGCTACCACTTCAGCTTTTTTAATAAACTTAACAATACTATTTGCTGCTAAAAGTTTTTGATTAATTAATGTATCAATTCCAATCGATTGAGATAATTTATAGTAATCCATATTATCAACTAGCGCAATAGTTTTTTTTATGCCTTTAGACTTAGCAACTAAACAAGACATAATATTAGTTTCAGAATTTCCAGTTACAGAAACGAATGCATCCATATTATTTAGATTTTCTTCATCTAATAATTCTACATTTCTTCCATCTCCATAAATAACTAAAGTTTCGGGCAACCTTTCAGCTAAATCTTGAGCACAGGATTTGTTTTTTTCTATTATTTTTACATTAAAATTATTAGATAATTTTTCAGCAATTTTTCTACCAATATTTCCGCCACCCATTATCATCACATCACTAATTTTGGTTAAATCAGTACCTGACAACTTACATAATTCCTTATCTCCGCCTTCGGTAGTCATGAAAACAACATGATCTCCAATCTCAAAAATAGTATCTCCTCTGGGGATTATAGTATTATCATCTCTTTTAATTGCTATTGGGAAAAAATGTGTTTCTGGAAAAAATGACGCAGCCTCAGTAACTGACTTTCCAATAAGTATAGCAGAGTCCGAAAGGTTTAAACCAAGTGTAGTTAAAGCTCCATCTTCAAACTCATATGTATCATTAAACACAGATTGATTAATTACTAATTCAATTTCATCTGTAGCTAAATCACCTGGAGATATCAATTCATCTACACCAAGATTACTGAAATTTATATTATTTTTTGGATTATTATATTCTGAGTTAGAAATCCTTGCAATTGTTTTTTTTGCTCCAAGTTGTTTAGCTAAAAAACATGCTGTTAGATTTGTAGCTTGTAAAGCAGTGACACCAATAAACAGATCAGCATCAGAGATGTTTGCATCATTAAGGGTTTTAATTGAAGTTGAATCACCATTTAGCACCTTAATATCAAGATGACTCTCCGCAAAAGTTAAACTATCTCTAACGGGATCTATTAAAGTGATTTCTTGAGATTCGTAAGATAATAATTTTGCTAGATGAAATCCAACTTCACCTGCACCAGCAATAATTATTTTCATTATTCTATAAATTGTTCAATACAAATATAATTTATTTTAGGGAATTGAATGTTAATTGTATTTCTTTGCATTTATGTTTAAGTTTTAAAGGATAGTATTAATGTCAAAAAAAATAATTCCTTATCAAAATAGCGACTTGTCCAAAAAAAGCCAAGTAGAAAAAATGTTCAACAATATTTCAAAAGAATATGACATACTTAATCGTGTTATTTCATTTGGTATTGATGTTTCATGGAGAAAAAAAATAGTGAAAATATTAAAATCTAAAAAACCATCATTGATTTTAGATGTTGCTACTGGTACAGGAGATTTAGCAATTGCAATGGTTCAAACAAATGCTAAAAAAATTATCGGTCTTGATATAAGTAAAGGCATGTTAGATGTCGGAATTGATAAAATAAAAGATAAGAACCTTGATAATACAATTGATATGGTTATCGGAGATTCTGAAAATTTAAAATACGAAGATAATTTCTTTGATGCAGTCACTGTATCTTTTGGAGTAAGAAATTTTGAATCTTTAAATTCAGGTTTAAGAGAAATTTTCAGGGTCTTAAAACCAAATGGATCCTTAGTTATTTTAGAAACTTCTAACCCAACAAAATTTCCATTTAAACAATTTTATACAGTTTATTCTAAATTTATTTTACCAACAATAGGAAAGATATTTTCAAAAGATAAATTAGCATATAATTATCTTTCAGAATCTTCTGCTGAATTTCCCTTCGGAGAAAAATTCAACAATATTTTAAAGAAAATTGGGTTTACTAATGTAGTAGACTTTCCACAAACATTTGGAGTTGCTACTATTTATGTAGCTAGTAAAGGTTAAAATGAAAAAAACAG
>JABICI010000077.1 GCA_018652335.1 Flavobacteriales bacterium | reverse complement strand
GTCAGTCTAAGCTCAAGCGCATTACTTCTATGTACATCAATAGAGACGGACAAACAACAAACTATAAGTAAAATAATTCAATTGTTCTCTAAAGACTTTAAATCTAGTTTATATGATAACCAAAATATTTACTATAGTCAAGATTTAAACAAATATTTAAGTTTTAAAAATGGAATCTTATTTGTCTCAAATAATAAAATGATTATTGAAGATGCTATAAGAACCTCACAAGAGGATACAGATAATTTGTTTGTTAATAAATCATTTACAAATAGTTACAAAACAATAAACAATACTTCAGATATTAACTTTATGATAAATTATAATAATTTAATATCTCTTAGTAATACTTTAATATCAAATAAATTTAAAACTCCTAATTTCTCTGAATGGGTTGCTTCGGATGTAAAAATTAAAGATCACACTATACTAGCAAATGGGCTAAGTTCCCATTCAGATAACATAAATAATTTTCTTGATATATTTAAAAATCAGAAATCAAAAGATTTAAATATTCTAAATATTATACCGGAGAGTACATCACAACTATTTGCTATTTCATTTGACAACAAAAATGAAATTTTCAAAAATAAGAATTCATTACTTCAAAAAAATAATTCATTTTGGAACTGGAATAAAGACATAAAAATATTTGAGGATAAATTTAACTTCTCATATTCAGATTTTATAAATGAGCTTGGAAGCGAAGCTGGCATGTTTAATACATCAATGAATCTTGAAAAAGATAATTACTACACTTTTTTGAATACAAAAGAGCCAATAAAAGCTATTTCATTATTACAAGTACTAATTAAAAGTACAAATGAATACAAAAAATTCTTTATACATAAAATTAGTGAACCAAAGTTAGTAGCTAATTTATTTGGAGATGTTTTTGATTATAATAAATCATTTTTTACAATAATTGAAGAATATTTAATCTTTGGAGAATCTAAGGAGTCACTAGAATATATAATCGATAATTTTAAATCCCACAATACTTTAGCTCTAAATAATACATTTGAAAATGTTAGTTCATATTTAAGTGCAGATGCAAATATATTTATGTATTTAAATCCTAGCAAAACTGCAAAAGTACTTCAGCAAAATCTAACCAATAGTAAATCAATAAACATTGATTTAGACACAATATCAAAATTTACTGGATTAACCCTTCAGATAAATAATACAAAAAATGGAATGATACACAATATCGTTTTATTTTATGATAAAGATTATAAAGAAACTTTAAAAGAACATTGGTATTTTTATTGTGATACTACAATAAGTTTTAGACCATCATTTATTAAAAATCATTTTACGAATCAAAAAATGATTCTTTTTCAAGATAATTCTAATAAATTATTTGCTCTAAACACAACGGGTGAAGAACAATGGAATATGCAACTCAATCAAAAAATACTAGGTGAAATTAATTTTATAGATTTTTATAATAATAAAAAATTTCAAGCTTTATTTAATACAGAAAATCAATTGTATCTAGTTGATAGAAATGGTGATTTAGTAGATGGATTTCCGATTGAATTACCTGATAAAACAAAATATGGGCATTCAATATTTGATTATAATAAGAATAAAAAATACAGAATAATTATTGTTGGAAATAATAATCAAATTTATAATTTAGATAAAAAGGGTAGACAAGTAAGAGGATGGAAATTTGTTAAAACTAATGACGCTGTTATTCAAAGTCCTAAACATTTTACATTAAATGGTAATGATTACATATTACATGCAACAAATAATACAATAACTACAAAGTTGATAGCTAGAAATGGCACTGATAGAGTAATTTTTAAAGATTTATTTAAATTTAATAGTGAAGTTAAGATTACCGATTATGGGAATTTATATAGTTTAACAACAGACAACAAAATATGGATTGGTAATGTTAATGGAACGTCTGAAATAATTGAAGATGCATTATTAGATGAAAATAGTAAGATTATTTCATTCAAAGATGGCTTCTACGCTTCAAATCAAAATACATTGAGATATCTTTCATCTAATAATACAAATGAAATTAGTCTAGTTTTTGAAGGATTGATTCATCATATCTCAATTTATGATGAATATTTATTTGTATGTACTGAAAATAAATTATATCTATTAAAAGACAATAACATCATCGATGGGTTTCCAATAGATTCAGATGGATTATTTAATATTTTAGATATAAACAATAATAACAAGTTAAATATTGTAAATATCAAGAATGGATTTATGTACAATTACGAACTAATTGATTAATTATCTTTTTATGAGATAAGTCAATCTAAAATATGGAATAAATTCATAATTCATCTCAGAAAACACAAACTGAGTTCCTGCTCTAAATAATAATGGATTATTTTTATAATTTATTTCCAGAGAAAGCTGTGGATGTATCTTTTTATTATCGTTAGGAAGATAAATTACTCCCATATTAGATCCAAGTGAAAAATTTGAAAATAAATTGTGATTATATCCCAAATTTATATCACTAAAGACGTAAGAAGTATTAATCTCAAAAGAAAATAATGATTTATGCTTGAAATAATAAAGCCCAATACTAGAAAGGTAAGGGAATCCGTAAGAATGAGCAAAATATATTTCTTTAGTATCAGTGTTTTTTTTATCAAACCTTTTTAAATTATATTTTTCAATTAAATCAATTAATAATTTACTATAATTTGGATTTGTTGCGTAACCTGCTTTTTTTAATCCCTTCGCCCATTTTCGATAGTCAGTTCTACTATATTCAAATAAAAATGAATATCTTCCTCTTTCAGATAAGAATAAGGAATGGTCTCTATATGATTCGGATATATTATCATAACGTCGAAAGCACTCTTGTTTTTCATCGTCATCTTCAGAAATAGTTTTACCATTCCAGTTTTTATGACACTTTATTCCAAAATGATTATTTGCTTCTCTTGCTAGCCTACTTTCACCATTGCCACTCTCAATTATTCCTTGAGCTAAAGTTATAGATGCTGGAATTCCAAATCTATTCATCTCTTCAACAGCAACTTGACTAAATTTAGAAATATAAATCTCAGTTTTGTTCTGGGAGTAAACCCCTAATGTTAAAAAAATAAGTGAAGCTAAGATATTAATTTTCATTATTGCTAATTTAATTATATTGTTTATTTATGTTTAAAAGAGAAAATAATATATTTGAACAACAATTAATAATAACTTATTATGAAAAGAAAAGCATTTATGAAATCTATTTTAGGAGCAAGTGCATTTCTTGGATTTCCAATATCAAAAATTGACGCTGAAAACAACTCTATTCAAGAATTAATTGACAAAGCAAAAAGAGATAATAATGGAAGTATGTTTGGTTTTAAATGTAGTAAAATAGAGAAAGTTAGAATTGGGATAATAGGACTTGGTAACAGAGGAAATACATTGTTAGAAATGCTAGAGTATTTAATTAAAAATAATCACGCAGAGATAAATGGACTATCTGATTTAACTTATAAGAAAGTTAATTTGGCTTCTGAGAAAATTTCATCTTGGCAAAGAAAAAAAATCAAACTTTTTTATGATTCTAATGATGATTGGAAAAAAATGTGTAAAAGAGATGACATCGATTTAATAATAATTGCTACTCCTTGGAATCTGCATGCAAAGATGGCTATCTTTTCTATGGAAAATAACAAGCATGTTGGATGCGAAGTTCCGATAGCTTCAACTTTAAAAGATTGCTGGAAAATCATAGAAACAGCTGAACGAACAAAAAAACACTGCATGATGATGGAAAATTGTAATTATAACGAAGAAGAGCTATGGATATTAAATATGATTCAAGAAGGGGTATTTGGAGATATTACACATACTGAAGGAGCATACATTCATGATTTAAGAGGGCTTTTATTAAGCGACACTTATTATCAAGACCAATGGAGACTAAATGAGCATATTAATCGAAATGGAAACCTATATACAACTCATGGGTTAGGTCCAATTTCATTCTATCTTAATATCGCTAGAGGGGATACTTTTTCATACTTAACTTCAATGAGTAGTAGAGAATTAAATTTGAGCAAAGCAGCTAAAAATGAAAATCATCCTATTCAATCATATTCTTGTGGAGATATGAATAATACATTAATCAAAACAAAAAAAGGAAAAACAATATTATTACAATTTGATGTTCATACAGGAAGACCATATACTAGAATAAATAAAGTGGTTGGAACAAAAGCTGTTCATGATGGCTACCCAAGCAGATTATATATTGATAAAGAAAATATACCGTCATGGGGTCATAATTGGCTTAATAAAGATGAGTATAATTTATTTAAAACTAAATACAAGCATCCAATCATTAAAAGTTTAGAAAAAATCAGCGAAGGTTTTAAACAAGGTCATGGTGGGATGGACTTTGTAATGATATATAGAATGATAAGAGGCTTAAATCTTGGAATACCTTTAGATATAAATGTATATGATAGTGTAATGTGGAGTGCCATCACACCATTATCAGAAATATCTGTCGCTTCTAAAAGTCAATCAATTATCATTCCAGATTTTACTGCAGGGAAATGGAGGGATTATTCATCTTTAGAAATTATGAATAATATTATCTAATATTTTTTGCAGCTTAGATTTATTATTTCTTATTTCTTTTGACAACTTAAGTTGATTATTAGCTCTTAATAGATTGTGCTTTTGATGATTAACTTTAAAATATTTATTTCCATTAAAATAGTCAGACAAAAATCTAATTCCTTGCTCTAAAAAGATCAGCTCAACTGAAAAAACTAAATTACTAAGTTCAATTTTATTTAAATTATCATAATTCACTTTTAAGTAAGATTTTATAAAAATTTCAAAATAATCAAATTTAAAAAAAACCTTTTCTAAATCTATTTCTTCTTCTGATTGAGAGACGCAACAAGTTCTAATTGCATCTGAAATATCAGATAAAATAGTGCCTGACATAACTGTGTCTAAATCAATCAAGCAGATTGCTTTCTTTTTGCTATCAAATAAGATATTACTAATTTTCGGGTCGTTATGACATACCCTTAACGGAATTTCTTTTTTCAAGATGAGATTATGAATAATTTTACAATCATTTTCTTTACTTAACACATAATTAATTTGTGACACACATTCTATCTTATTTGATTCACTTGTATGTAATAACATCTCTTTAAATCTATCAAATATAACAGGAGTATTATGAAAATTTGGAATAACAGTATGAAGCTTCTTAAATGGAAATACTGAAAAATCTTTGTGAAAGTTTGCAAGACACTTTGCGCATTCAATAATCAAACTTGAATCATCTATCTTTAAAAAAACTTGGCTTTTGATAAATTTAAATGCTCGCCAAAAATCACCATCTGATTCTACTAATAGACTACCTTGTTTATTTTTAATTATTTCAAGAGAAATCTTATTAAGATTATTTATATGATTAGTAATTAGATATATATTTTCCATTAATTGAATAGGGTTATTAAAAACATATGTATTTATCTTTTGAAGTATAAATTTCTCAGAGCCACTTCTCAATACATAAGTATTATTAATTAAACCTAATGAATTTTCCATAATCTCAACTACAGCACCATTAAACTCAAATTCTTTAATTATTTTTTGCATAATTTAATTTTATGGTAAACTAAACCCAAATCTTTGGTTCATTCCTTTATTTCCTTGTAATCCACCAGTGTGAACTGCAAGAATAGAACTTCCTTTTGGAAAATAATCCTTTGAAATTAACTCTAAAATACCGAACATCATTTTTCCTGTATATATAGCATCTAGTGGTATTAATTGATTTTTATTAAAAGTATTAATAAAATTTATTAATAATGGATTTGTTTTTGCATAACCTCCAAAACAAAAATCATTATTTAACAGCCAATTACTTTTTGTTGTTACTCCTTGAATTTCTTTTTTTAACTCTTTATAACCTTTAATAGCTGGAAATCCAATAATATTCTGTTTAATAGAAGATGAATTTATAATTCCAGCTAAAGTTGTACCAGTACCAACTGAACAGCAAATGTAATCTTGAGAATCAATTTTAGTAATTATCTCTGATGTTCCTTTTAGTGCAAATTTATTTGACCCTCCTTCTGGTATTAAATAGAAATCACCAAATTTATTTCTTAATGCTGAAAGAAATTTAGATGTCTTTTTAGATTGATATTCATTTCTGTTTACGTAATGAAGTTGCATTCCATATTCTTTAGCTAGCTTCAGAGTTGGATTCAAATCAGAGCACCTCTCTCCTCTTATTATACCAATACTTTTAAAACCATTTTCATTTGCTAAAACTGAGGTCGCTAATATGTGATTTGAATATGCTCCTCCAAAAGTTAAAAGAGTATTAAATAAATTTTTTTTCGCTTCTAGTAAATTATACTTTAACTTATACCACTTATTTCCAGATATAAATTCATGTATGAGATCAATTCTTTTAACAAATAACTGAACCTCTTTCTCATCTAATATGCCAGTAGATATTTCTTGTGTTTTTATTTTCATTTCCACAAATATCGTAATTTTGCAAAGGGTATGAAAGAATTTTCAAAAATAGACAAGCTTGATAAAGATGAATTCTATTACTCTAATGAAGGTTATATAATTTTCACCGAAAAATACCATCTTAAAAGAGGTAAATGTTGTAACAATAATTGCAAGCATTGCCCATTTAAAAAGGAAAAGAACAAAAAAAATGACAGATTTTAAAAAAGCAATTACTAATGGTATCCCTAATGAGATTCCTAATAAAAGAGAATTAAATCCAAATATAAGTCATGCCCCTAAAAGAAAGGATTTATTAACTACTGAAGAAAAAAAATTAGCTGTTAAGAATGCACTTCGCTATTTTCCAGAGAAAATGCATCAGCAATTAGCAATTGAATTTGTTAAAGAACTAAAAGAATATGGTAGAATTTATATGTATAGATTTATGCCTAATTATTCACTTCAAGCAAGACACATTGATGATTTTCCTTACAAGAGTAAGCAAGCAGCAGCAATACAATTAATGCTATCTAATAACTTAGACCATGCTATAGCTCAACATCCAGAGGAATTAATCACTTATGGAGGTAATGGCTCTGTATTTCAAAATTGGGCACAATATTTACTTTGCATGCAATACCTTTCTGAAATGTCTGACGAACAAACTCTTGTCATTTACTCAGGACATCCTATGGGGCTATTTCCTTCAGATAAAAATGCACCAAGAGTTGTTGTTACAAATGGTATGATGATTCCTAATTATTCAAAACCAAATGATTGGGAAAGATTTAATGCAATTGGAGTGACTCAATATGGTCAAATGACCGCAGGATCATATATGTACATTGGTCCACAAGGTATTGTACATGGAACAAATATTACTTTACTGAATGCAGCAAGAAAGATTGATACAAATGCTATAGATTTAAGCGGAAAAATCTTTGTTACTGCAGGACTAGGCGGAATGTCTGGAGCACAACCCAAAGCAGCTGTTATAGCTAAAGGAGTATGCATCGTTGCAGAAATTAACCCAAAGGCAACTTATAAAAGACATCAACAGGGATGGGTTGATGAAGTATATAAAAATATTGATGATTTGCTAGAAAGAGCTTTGGTTGCCAGAAATAAAAAAGAAGCAGTTTCATTAGCGTATGATGGAAATATTGTCGATTTATTAGAGCGTATCATAGAAAGAGAGATAAATATTGAGATAGGTTCAGATCAAACATCATTACACAATCCATGGGCAGGTGGATATTACCCAGTAGATTTATCTTTTGAGGATGCAAACGAAATGATGAATAAAAATCCTGAATTCTTTAAGCAAAAAGTAAGAGAAACATTAATTCGACATTTAAATGCTGTAAATACATTAACAGAAAGAGGCATGTACTTCTTTGACTATGGAAATGCTTTTCTTCTTGAATGTAGTAGAGCTGGTGCAGATGTAGTAAAAGAAAATGGAGATTTTAAATACCCATCTTATGTACAAGATATTATGGGGCCTATGTGCTTTGATTATGGATTTGGACCATTTAGGTGGGTTTGCGCTTCAAATGACCCAAAAGATCTAGAAATTACTGATAATATCGCTTGTGAAGTTCTAAAAAAACTAATGAAGAACTCTCCTGATGAAATAAAATCACAAATGAATGATAATATCAATTGGATAAAAGCTGCATCAAAAAATAATTTAGTAGTTGGCTCACAAGCAAGAATATTATATGCTGATGCACAAGGAAGAGTAGAAATTGCAAGAGCATTTAACAAAGCAATTTCTAGTAGTTTAATTTCCGCTCCAATTATACTTGGAAGAGACCATCATGATGTGTCTGGTACTGATTCACCATATAGAGAAACATCTAATATATATGATGGTTCACAATTTACAGCTGATATGGCGATACAAAACGTTATAGGTGATAGTTTTAGAGGAGCAACATGGGTTTCAATACATAATGGTGGTGGAGTTGGTTGGGGAGAAGTTATAAATGGAGGATTTGGCATGATGATTGATGGTAGTAATGACTCAGAGAGAAAACTGGAATCAATGCTATTTTGGGATGTCAACAATGGTGTTTCAAGAAGAAGTTGGGCTAGAAATAAAGAAGCTAATTTTGCCATTCAAAGAGCTATGAAGTTAAATCCAAAATTAAAAGTGACTATGCCAAATTATACAGAAGACAAATTAATTGATAGTTTAGAATTTTAATTAAAAAAGTAAAAAAAGTCTTTAATTTATAAAAAGAACTAATAAGAAAATATCTATTTTTCAAAACATTGTATCAAAGAAGTTGATATGTAAAAAGAATTACTAAAATTAGAAAGATAAATTTATGGTCTGTACATTAACTTATCAAAAAAATCAACTCTTCTTCCTAAAATATCATAGAATATAGTTGGTCTCTGGATTTCATTGTATTCAAAAATATTTGTCTGCATTTCTATTGAATAAGTTACAATATTGCTAGTACATCCAGCAGAATCTATTGCATAAAAAGTATATATTCCAGAAAAAGCAGGATTTACTGATTGAATACCATTTGTGTTCTGCATATAATAATTAAATCCCCCAGGACCATTTAATTCATAATTATAAGGTGGTGTTCCTCCATTTGCCAACATATTTAACATAGGAGGATTGAAAGTTAAAATTGCACCAGGCTGAGAAACAGTTAACTGAGTTATAACTATACTATCGCAAAAAGAAACACTGTTTAAAGTATCATAATAAGTTCCAGAGGTATTGTAACTATTCTGAGCAATAGTAAATACGTCACCATAACAAATATTAATTTGCTGAAAAAAACTATGACTTGGTGAAACAGTAAGATTAGTAGTAATTATACTATCACATCCAGAGATTGAACTAAGAGTATCGATATATATACCAGATGAGAAATATGAATTAGGTCCAATTATCACAGAATCACCAGAACAAATATCATAAGTATTGTTGGTGGATAGATTTAATGAACTACAAGGTGGACACATGTATAAATTTAATGAATCTAAAATTCCATGTTCTAAATTAATAATAATAGTATCATTCTCATACCCAATTGAGCTAAAAACAATTTCATATAGTCCAGAATCAACCACGGCTGTTTGATATTCTCCATTAAGATTTGAAAGTTCTAAGATGTTTGTATTCAAAATTTGGATATTTACGTTTGAGATGGGTGTATTAGTAAAACAATCAGTAATTTCCCCAGTAAGATAACATGCTTGCCTAAAATCTCTACCATATACATTTAATATTCCTTGACCATTAAAACTGTTTATATCAGATGAAATAATATTTCCAGAAGGCAAGAATGGATAGGTTCCCCAACAGCCATCAAATCCATTACCACTACCTAAATATGAATCATAAGATCCAACTTGAATCATGTAGTTAGGATAAGTTATATCATGAACTGTAGTTCCATCTCTATAATATGAAGTTATTAAAAAATTACCGTCGACAAATGTATTATGAGGTATACTACTACTTCCTGGGTTTGATTGAATTCTATCAACTTCGTAGATATTATTTAAATCAGATATATCATAAGCCCCAATAAAAGCATTAGGCTTCTCATCAGTAGTAAAAACATAATTACCATCATCACTAACCCAAGCATTGTGAGTAAATAAGTCAGGAGTATAGGCCTGACCTATAGTTGAAGGGTTAGCCTTATCACTAACATCTACAACTTGAAACGACCCATCATATATACATCCTAAATACATAGTGTCAGCCCTAGCCATTCCATCATGAACATAATGTTCATTCCATTGACCAAGATGAATTGGATTAATAGGATCACTAACTAAATCTAAGAAAATTACCCCATTGGGAGGTTGTGGAAAAATGTTAGGGTTAGATGCACCAAAAATATAACATATTCCAAATTCATCAATAAATAAATCGTGCGCAGCTTCCCAGTGCAAAACTATTCCGGTTATTGGATTAACAAAATCCTTAACATGATAATAGGTATTACCTGTCATATCAGATAAATCAATTATTAATAAGCCTGCATCTGACTCAGTAGTGACATATGCAAAATTCCCAAATGTTTTAATATCACGCCAAGTCGAATAAACATCACTAATAAAAAACATTTCAACTGGGGTTGATGGTATTGTAACATCAACGCAAGACACACCGTTTCTTAAGCCTAAAAGAGCAAATTCATTTTCATTGGTATCAACCCAACCCCAAATGTCATTACATTTAGTTGTAGGAAAAGGAAAAGAACCTAATAAGTTCATATTCCAACTAACCTGGGAATTAACAAATAATGGAATAAAAATAAATATTAAAATTATTTTTCTCATTTATTGTTTTGGTGTTAATTTATAAACTAAAAGAACATGAATAATCATAACAATTTCAAGAAATAATATATAAAATGGCCACTCTCCTATCAAGAATGGATTGTTTACTAAAGGTTTTTCCTTCAAATACATATAATTTGAATCTAATAAAAAATTTAGAGGTAAAATAATAATTACCGGAATTTGTAATCTTAAGATTGTCTTCCACCAAGAGCCTAATCTAGGCCTTAACTTTAAAACTATAGTAAGATATAGTGGGACTAAAATTAAACCAGCATGAACAAAATAATAATCAAAATAAAACCAATAACTGACACCCTTTGTCATTTCAGGTGTTAATAATGAATGTAATCCTGACGGAATTGCTAATAGAAGTAACCATTCATAAACCCATTGTGTTTTATAAATTAACACAAATACACTTAAAATAAATGAAATTCTACAAAGATGAAATGGTAAATTATCTTTAAGATTCCATGAACCATTATTTATTGCAATAACGGTTGAAATTAAATATGTTAGAATAAATGCAATACTTAAGTACTTAGTAAAATTTAGCTGAACAGATTTATTAGAATTGTAAAAAACACAAATAGACACAATAATAAAAGCTAATGATGACAATAAACCCACCCACCATAAACTACTAAGAGGCTCTATCACATAGTGTTCTATCATTCTAAAATGATTTTTTTATTTATGATGCCTAGTTTATTACTTAACTTAATAATATATACTCCATTAGAAAAACTAGAAAGATCAATTTTTTTTGTTAAACTTCCCTTCTCCAAACATAAAGTAGAATATAATTCCTCTCCAAGTATATTCTCCACAGTTATTGTAGTATTTTGATTATTTGTAAAAAGTATATTAATTATTGAATTAGTTGGATTGGGAAAAATATTCAAGTAAGCATAGGGGTTGTCAATTGAAGCTGTATTGCTAAAGTTATAAAATGCTGTGTCACTAAAACACCCATAACTATTTGTTCCTACACACCAGTATATACCATTTTCTAATGGACTTATAGATGATGTAACTAATCCATTACTCCATAAATAATCATTTATTACGCCATTTATAGTATTAACAGCTAATTCACCATTAGAATAAAATATTTCAAGCTCCAAATTAGAGATCTGTATTTCAGAAGAAACAATACTATC
Organism: Flavobacteriales bacterium; assembly: GCA_018652335.1. GTDB lineage: Bacteria > Bacteroidota > Bacteroidia > Flavobacteriales > BACL11. The sequence continues at coordinate 23,624 of JABICI010000077.1, read as the reverse complement.
ACAACCGTTTGAACTAATAATTGTATCAATGTAAATTCCGTCCTCAAAATAAGTATTCGAACCTATTAAGATTGAATCTCCATCGCATAACAATACGTTCTGATAATTATTAATTAATGGCTGAACTGATATAATTGTATTTATAATACTATCGCAACCATTAATATTTTGGGTGATATTTTGATAATTACCAGGACTATTATAGATTAAACCATTTATCTCTATACTATCACCATCACAGATATTGAATGATTGTGTTGAACTATTGGAATTATTAATTATTAAACTAAGTGAATCTGTTTGAGTACACCCTGAAGGTAAGATACTAATATTTAAATATGTTCCACTACTATTATAACTATTTCCATTTACTGTCCATAAATATGTATCACACACATTTACAGAATAACTGCTAAATGTACTAGAGTCTATAGTTAAATTTAATATTTCTTCTGTAACACATCCTAAAGAGTCGGTAATTAAAGTGCTAAATGTTCCAGTTGAATCGTAAGTAATACCATTAACTGGCCAAAAATATGAACCGCAATTATATTCATTTGTTACATTTGTAATGTTATTATCAATAGTTAAGTTTAAGACTGATGTATTAACACAACCACTTGGCAATGTATTTAGATTAGTATATGTTCCACTTGTATTATATAAAATATTGTCATTATTCCAAAGATAGGAACCGCAAGAAATGATATTTGTTGTATCATTAGTATTTGTTTCAATGACAGCAAAAACCTCTTCAATATTTGAACTACATGACTCTTTTTTGATAGCAATATTATAGAAAAAGTAATGATAGTTTGCACTATTTGGAGAATTATGCCCAGTTATGCTTGCAATATTTCCAATATTATATGGGTAGTTTGCTCCAGAACTATTTCGATATAAATCTGCATTAGCAGTTCCAATTCCAAGCTCAAGATTGTTCATAGCAGGCATATCAAAGTCTAGGAATAATGTATTTAAGCCTAATTGAACAAAAATAGTTGTATCCTCAATAACTTGACTATTATTATCTCTTAACTCAAAAACAATTGATTGTGATGTATTTGCATAAATATCAACAGAAACTAAATTTGCTGATTCATAGCAATCAATAAATAAATGCCTATCATTATTATAATAACCTCCTGAACCAATTGAATTATCTAAAGGACCTCCAATCAATGGAGAGAAATCATAAATAGATTGAGCATAGAATGCAGTAGTAAAATTAATGACTGGAGTTGAAAATACATTGCCTGTACCTACTATGTTAGTTAAATTAATATCATCAAACCAAACAACATTTCCCGAACTAGAATTTGCAGTTAAATTTAATGATGAAGAACCACATGCAGTATCATTCTGAGATTGCAAATTAAAATCAATAACATAAATTGCATTATTTATAATTAAGCTATCTGAACCGAAAGAATTTGATGTGATTAATTTAACATTGAAAAATCCACTAGTTTGATAAGTGTGAACTGGATTTTGCAAAGTTGAAAAACTTCCGTCTCCAAAGTCCCATAGCCAAGAAATAGGTCCATTTGTAGAGAGGTCATTAAAGAATATAGTTGAATTACAACTAACAGAATCACTAAAATTAAATGATGTTACAGGAGGTGAAGTGGGATAGGTACATGTCCAATCAGCTTCAAATCCAGAACCGTTTACAGATTGATCAGAATGAAGTAAAATAGTAATTGAACCTCCACTAGATGTGATTGTTCCTGGACTTCCAGTCAAAGCATTACAATATTGTCCTAAAGATGGAGATGTTAAATTAGGACCATCAAAAATCTCTAAATAATCCCAATTACAATTTGTTGAGGAACTAGGTGCTTCAATATCAAATGAGTTAAATGTTAAAGTTATTTGATTACTTCCAGGTGGAGATATCGTCATCCATGAATCATTTTGATCATAATAATTACCAGTAGGCCCTCCAACATCATATATTGTACCAGTGCATTGTGTTTGAGTATTTCCAGAACCAGAAATTGGTAGTGTAGTAATACAAAAATTAGTCTGATCTATACTGATTATTTGTTGCTTGATAATGCTATCAGTTCCCAACGGCCCTACAGCAATCAGTTGAACAGAAAATGTACCAAATGAATTATAAGTATGAACAGGATTTGATTGTGTGGATGTATTCCCATCCCCAAAATCCCAATAATATGAATTTGAATAATACGAATTATTAATAAAACTAACATCTGCTGGTATACTACAAAAAACCGAATCATTATATGAAAAATTAGCAGTAGGAGGAGAAGTTATTTCAAGATCAATACTCCAAAGCCCTCTTCCATATGTGGCTGCAAATAATTTATTGGATTGATATTGAATTTCAAGTTCATTAACAATAACATGTGGAAGATTATTGCCAAATAAATTCCAATCACTAAGCGTAGAGTCAGTAGAAAAAACTCCTAAATCAGTTCCTATATAGATGGTCTCTAAAACATCTGATTTGTCTAATTCGATACAATTTATCGGAATATTTGGAAGAGTTCCTGAAATATTTATCCAATTATCACCTCCATCCATACTTTTATAAACCTTTTCAGATGAAGTATATCCAGATAAAGTTACCCATACTTTATTTTCATCAGATGGATGAACAATAATGTAAGATATGTATTTGTTTGGTAAATTATTATTTACTTGAGTCCAATTAGTACCACCATCTAATGTTCTATATATATCATTCCCATCACTTATAAAAATTACATTAGAGTTTGATTTAGACAAACCAATTTCATCAATTTTTCCACCATTAGTTTCACCATTAGTAATTTGATTCCAAGAATTACCTCCATCTAAACTTTTTTGTAACTCATCATATCCTATATAGATAATATTTGGGTCATTTTTATCTAGCTCATATGGTGTCTCCCATGCCCCATTATTAGCAGGTCCAATTGCAGAAAAACTATTACCACCATTAGTAGATTTTCTAACATCACCATAATAAAGAGCCCCATACATTATATTAGAATTAGTATAATCAATGATACATTCCATACCATCACCTCCAATAACAGGATCCCAATTTAAATTATTTTTTAGAAAAGTTCCGTTATCTTGAGCACCTGTTATTATTTTATCTTGAACTGTTTGAGATACCCCAAGACTATAAAATTGTGTTATGTGTAATCCATCTGAAATATCAGTCCAAGAATTACCATCATCATTTGAAAAATAGAGTCCACCATCATTGGCAGAATAAATATTATTGTTTAACTTATTGTAATGCAACATGTGTTCATCAGCATGCATATATGATGTACCACCTGCTCCATACCAATGAGTATTTATAGTCCAGTTTTGACCTCCATCTGTTGACTTCCAACAGTTAACGCCACCTACAAATAAAGTGTTTTCATTGTTAGGAGATACTGCAAATGCTAAATCATACCAAGCTTGACCATCACTGTCGGAACCATTTACATCCCACCCTAGAAGATTAGGTGAATTTGCTTGTTGAGTCCAGCTTAATCCTTCATCTAGAGATTTGTAAACAGCATAAAATCCATTATTATTACCACCAAATAATGCATAGACAGCTTGAGGGTTATCTAATGTAACCGCAACACACGCCCTAACAACGTCATTTGTATTTGGTAAACCTGTACCAGATTGACTCCAATTTATGCCATTATCAGATGATTTATAAACTGAAGTATTTCCTTTAGATGCGCCATAAATAATATTTGAATTTGTTGGATGAAATTCGATATCCGTCATATTTACTGATGAATATGTTAGATTGAATGTAACTCCTGAATCTGTAGATCGATATATTCCATTACTTGTAGAAACAATAACAATATTAGGGTTTATAGGATCAAGTATAACTCTATTTCCACGATAATAGTTTGTAATATTAAAAGATAAACCTGTTGTATTAAATGTATTACCACCATCATTAGATTTCATTAAACCGTAAGAATAAGTATCTCCTCCATCTCTATCTCCTGTAATAATAAAAATCTCATCTGGGTTGATAGGATTAATTGCAATATCTGAAACGCCTAAATTTGTTAAGAAATCAGTTGTTGTTGTCCAATTTTGACCATGATTAGTTGATTTCCAAAAACCACCAGCTGGGGCACCAATATAAAGAGTATTTGGGTCGTTTGGATGAAAAGCAATTGAATTCACCCTACCAATTCCTCTTTTGTTTCCGTTAGATTGTATAGGTACATCATCAGGCCCAACTTGCTCCCAAATATTAGGAGGATTCATTAGAAACTGGTTGTTTAATTCAATAAGATTATTGTACTCTTCAAATAATATTTCAGGATGTTGAGTTCCGTCAGGATACACTCTTGGTTTGATAAAATTTTCCCATCTTCTAAATTGTTTCCAACCCTTTCCCTTTTCTATAGCTTTATTATTCCAATATTCTTCAAATTCTCTTTGCGTATCATAAAAATTATTATTGGGATCTTGCATTTTATCAATCCATACTTGAGAGAAAACGATTGATGGGAGTATAAATATAAATAGTAGAAACTTTCTCATTATTTTTTTTTACAAAGTTAATGAAAAGAAAAAAGAAACTAATTTGCAATCTATTATTTCTAATAGATCTCTATTTTTTAGAAATAATTAATAAACCTACGAATGTGATTAAACCATTAAGTATCAACAGTTCGAATCCAAATGAAAAATACAATTGAATAATAAAACAAAATACAGGAGAAAGTATTGCAACTAAGGGAACCCATTTATCATTTACCTTTATTTTAGTAAATAAGCCAAAAGCATACATTCCTAAAAGAGGTCCATATGTATATCCAGCTACAGTGAATAAGGATTTAATAACACTCTGGTCATTAATCATGTTAAAAAATAAAATAACACACAGTAGAATTATTGACATCAACAAATGTATATATTTTCTAGTTTTCACTTGTTGGCTTGGTTCTTGCTTATCAAATTCTAAAATATCTACACAAAATGATGTTGTTAATGAAGTAAGAGCTGAATCTGCACTTGAGTAGGCAGCAGCAATTATCCCAACTATAAAGAGTATACCAACATATGATGGAAGACCAGAATTAAGAGCAATACTAGGAAATAACATATCAGCATTACTAGGAATTAATAAACTAAAAGTATCTGAGTAAATATATAGTAGCGCTCCTAAGCAAAGAAAAATTAAATCTACAAAAATTAAAATAGAACTAAAAACTAACATGTTTTTCTGAGCATCTTTTATATTCTTGCAACTAAGATTTTTTTGCATCTGATCTTGATCTAAACCAGTCATTACAATTGCCATAAATACACCAGAGAAGAACTGCTTAAAAAAGTATTTTTTATCTGACCAGTCATCAAAGAAAAAGACTTTAGAATAGTCAGATTTATTTATTAAATCAAAAATACCTGAAAATTCAATATTTAACCGATCAATTAAGGTGTATGAGATAATAAATACAGTAGCCAACATAAATGTGGTTTGAAGAGTATCAGTCCAAATTATTGTTTTCATACCACTTCTATAAGTATAAAGCCATATCAAAGAAATAGTAATAATAACAGTAATATAAAAAGGTATATTCCAAGAATCAAAAACTGCAAATTGTAAAACTGATGCAATTAAGAATAATCTAAAAGATGCTCCAATGGTTCTAGAGAGTAAAAAAAAACTTGAACCTGTTTTATAACTATAATATCCAAATCTATCTCTTAAGTAAGTGTATATAGAAGTAAGTTCTAATCTATAATACAATGGCAATAAAACTCTAGCTACAACAATATATCCAACAAAAAAACCAAAAACCATTTGTAAATATGAAAATTGACTTGTTTCTACCCATCCAGGAACAGAAATGAATGTAATACCCGATAGCGTTGTACCTATCATACCATACGCTATAATATACCATGGAGAATTTCTATTTCCAAGAAAAAAAGTTTCATTACTATCATTCTTTCCTGTCAAATAAGAAATTATAAAGAGTAAAATAAAATACGCTAAAATAACACAAACTAGCAAGATCGATGACATAAATATTTTTGTACAAATCTAATTGTTTTAAGCATAAATTTTAACTTTGCAAACATGAATTTTCCATCACAACTTGTTGAAAATGCAGTTGAACAATTATCTAGTCTTCCTGGAATAGGCAAAAAATCAGCACTCAGACTTGTGCTTCATATTTTAAAAAGAGAAAAAAATAACGTTGAAAAATTTGGAAACTCTTTCATTGATCTAATAAACAATATTAGCTATTGTTCAAGCTGCTACAGTATTTCAGATACAGGAATTTGCGAAATCTGCAACAATTCTAAAAGAAACAAGCAAATGATTTGTGTTGTTGAAGATATAAGAGTAATGATGGCTATTGAAAATACAATGCAATATAATGGTGTATATCATATATTAGGAGGACTAATATCCCCCATTGATGGAGTGGGTCCTAGTGATATTAGAATTTCAGAGTTACTTGAAAAAACTGCGCAAAATGACATAAATGAAATTATTTTTGCTCTAAGCACAACAATGGAAGGAGATACAACCAACTATTATCTTTATAAAAAACTAAAAGAATGTAACATTAAAATCTCATCTATTGCAAGAGGAATAGCAACTGGCGATGAAATTGAATATACAGATGAGATTACACTAGGTGAAGCTATTTCTAGTAGAACACTTTATTCAGAGTAAAAAAAAATACTAACATTTTTCTGCTAAAAACTCAATACTAAAAATAATTTATTTTACTTTCTTTTCTTAATTTTGCGCAAAATTATATATTATGGCAAGAGTTGAATTAATTATGCCCAAAATGGGAGAAAGTGTTTCTGAAGCAACTATAATTACCTGGAGTAAAAATATAGGAGATATTATTGAGTTAGATGAAACTATTATTGAAATTGCAACTGATAAGGTTGATTCAGAAGTCCCTTCGACTCATGAAGGCAAGCTTGTAGAAATGCTTTTTCAAGCGGATGACGTTGTGCAAGTTGGTCAACCGTTCGCAATCTTGGAGACAGATGAAGATGATCAAGAAGAAACTCCATTAGTAAAAAGTGAAGCTTTAATTAATCAACCATCTAATAATGAAAGTCCAATTTCAATAAAAGAAGAAAATAAGATTTCAGAAGAAAAAATTGTTAAAAGTATGAGTGATCGATTTTACTCTCCACTTGTTAAAAGTATCGCATCTCAAGAAGGTATCCCATTTGAAGAGCTTGAAAAGATAAAAGGTACTGGAAACGAAGGTAGAGTAACAAAATCAGATATATTAACTTACATACAGTCTAGAAATACTCAACCTACTAATGAAGATATAATATCTAAAACTACAGTAACAAAAGAATCTTCTGAAGTTAATGAAGTGAAAACTGAAATTACTGCTACCAAAGTTAATATTCCAAACACTGGAGGAACAGAAATTGTAGAAATGGATAGAATGAGAAAGCTTATCTCAGCACACATGACAAAATCTAAATCTACTTCCGCTCATATTACATCATTTGTTGAGGCAGATATGACAAGCATAGTTAATTGGAGAAATTCTGTTAAAGATAATTTTAAAAAGAAAGAAGGACAAAATATAACATTTACTCCTATAATTATAGAAGCAATGGCAAAAGCTGTAAAGGAATTCCCTATGATAAATGTGTCAGTAGATGGAACTAATATTCATATTCATAAAAATGTTAATATTGGGATGGCAGCAGCATTACCTGATGGAAATCTTATAGTTCCAGTAATTAAAGAATGTCAAAACAAAAACTTAATTGGAATAACAAAATCAGTTAACGATCTTGCAGTAAGAGCTAGAAAAGGAGCTTTGAAACCTGATGACATACAAGGTGGAACAATTACAATGACAAACGTTGGAACTTTTGGCAACTTAATGGGTACACCTATCATAAATCAGCCTCAAGTAGCGATTATGGCATGTGGAGTAATCAAGAAAAAGCCAGTAGTTCTAGAAACAGAAGATGGAGATGTTATCGCAATTAGACATATGATGTTTTTATCTTTATCTTACGATCATCGAGTTGTTGATGGAGCTTTAGGAGGACAATTTGTAAGAAAAGTAGCCGACTACCTTGAACAATTTGATAATCACCAAACTATTTAATAGGTAAATTACATTAAAATTAGTATTTATTTATGATTTTACAACTTAATAAACCAATAGTCTTTTTTGATCTAGAGACTACAGGAATTAAAGTCGCTGTAGATCGTATAGTTGAGATTTCAATACTTAAAATATTTCCTAATGGAAATAAAGAAAGTAAAACATGGCTAGTAAATCCAACAGTACTAATTCCAGAAGAAACGACATTAATTCATGGAATAACAAATGAAAAAGTAGTAAATGAACCTACATTTTCTGAACTCGCAGATGATATTTACAAATTAATTGAGAATTGTGATCTTGCAGGTTTTAATTCTAACAAATTTGATATACCTCTTTTAGCAGAAGAATTTCTTAGAGTAGGAATAGAATTCAACATGAAAAACAGAAAAGCAATTGATATTCAAAATATATTCCATAAGCTGGAACAAAGAACACTAATTGCTGCATATAAATTCTATTGTGATAAAGAGCTAACAAATGCGCACTCTGCTAAAGCTGATACAAATGCTACATATGAAATTCTTTTAGCACAGCTAGATAAATATTCTGAATTAGAAAACAACATTGATTTTCTTTCTGATTTCTCTGAAAGAGGTGGAAAATTTGCAGATTTAGCTGGTTTTATTAGGTATAACCAAAAAGGAGAAGAAGTTTTAAGTTTTGGTAAGTATCGTGATATAACCTTAAAACAAATATGGAATGATAACCCCGGATACTTCTCATGGATAAAACAAGCAGATTTCCCATTGTACACAAAAAATATAATGAATAATTTTGCAACAAAAATGAAGTTAGAAAAAAAGTTTAAAAACTAATGTCATCAGATTTAATTTCAATGCAATTCGCATACGGACCCTTAATATTATTTTTTAGTTTTATTTTCTCAAAATACCAACCTAAAAAAATCAGTACTATTTACGGATACAGAACAACAAGAACTATGTACAATAATGATATTTGGGGATTTGCAAATAAAGTAAGTGCAATGTATATGATTAAAGCTTCTTTAGCTATAATTATATTTCAACTTTTAGGAATGATTTTAAACTACACTAGTGAAGATTTTTTTCTAGTAAATTATATTTTTCTTATTATTTTTCTTGGATTAAGTATATGGAAAACTGAAATTGAAATAAATAAGTTCTTTGATAAAGAAGGAAACAGATTAAAAAATTGACACATGAAAATTATTTGTATCGGTCGTAATTATGTAAATCATGCTAAGGAATTAGGAAATGATATTACTAGTGAACCTTTATTTTTTTTGAAACCTGATACAGCCATACAGCCAAAAGGACATCCTTTTTTTATACCAGATTTTTCTAATGATATCCATTATGAAGTTGAGCTTGTAATTAGAATAAATAAAACAGGAAAATATATTGAAGAAAAATTTGCACACACATATTATTCCCAAATTGGCTTAGGAATTGATTTTACTGCAAGAGATATTCAAGAAAAATGCAAATCGAAAGGCTTACCTTGGGAGAAAGCAAAAGGTTTTGATGGTTCAGCACAAATTAGTAGAAATTTTATTGATAAGTCTGATTTGGATCTAAACAATATTAGTTTTAGTTTACAAAAAAATGGAGGGCAAGTACAGCAAGGAAACAGCAAAGAAATGTGCTTTAACTTTGATACAATTATTACTTATATCTCAAAATTCTACACCCTAAAAATCGGTGACTTAATTTATACTGGGACACCTGAGGGAGTTGGTCCAGTAGTAGCTGGAGATAAGCTAAAAGGTTTTATAGGAGAAAAAGAAATGTTTAAGGTAGTTATTAAATAACCTACTTAGAAAACCTCATTTTATAAACTACATTTACTTTTCCTTTGCTTATATCAATTAGTTTTCCTTTTATCATTCTTTTACGCAAAGCAGAAATTTTATCAGTAAACAAGATTCCATCAATATGGTCATATTCATGCTGAATAACACGGGCAGTTAAGCCATCATAAGTAGTTGTATATTTTTTAAAATTCTCATCCATATACTCTATCGTAATAGTAGATTTTCGACTGACATCTTCTCTTAATTCAGGTATAGAAAGACAACCCTCAGAAAAACTCCAAGAATCACCTGTTTCTTCAATAATTCTAGCATTAATAAATACTTTTTTAACAGGATCTTCATTAACTTCTTCCTCTTCAGAGAAAGGAGTAGTATCGATAATAAATAATCGTAAATTTTTATTTATTTGTGGTGCTGCTAACCCAACTCCACTTGCAGCATACATTGTTTCCCACATATTTTCAATAAGACTATCTAAAGATGGAAAATCCAATGAAACATCAACACATTTCTTTCTTAATATAGACGCACCAAATCCTATTACTGGTAATATCATTATACAATAGATTTGATAATTTTTTCAATGCTCATACCTTCAGCTTCAGCTTTATAGTTTTTTACTAATCTATGCATTAATATTGGCTGTGCAACAGCTTTAACATCCTCGATGTCTGGGGAGTATTTCCCACTTATAGCAGCATGACATTTAGCTCCCATAATAAGATATTGTGATGCTCTTGGACCTGCACCCCATTCAATATATTTCTGTACAATTTCTGCAGTTTTTTTGTTATTTGGTCTTGTTTTTGCAACTAAGCTGACAGCATATTGCATTACATTGTCAGTAACAGGAAGTTTAGATATTGTTTCTTGAAATTTAATTATCTCATCAGAAGTCATAATAGGATTTAGCACAACATCTTGTTTAACAGTTGTTTGTTTAACAATCTGCAATTCCTCTTCATAGGAAGGGTAATCAAGAACAACATTAAACATAAAACGATCCAATTGAGCCTCTGGAAGAGGATAGGTTCCTTCTTGTTCTATTGGATTCTGTGTTGCCAAAACAAAAAAGGGCTTGTCTAAAATATACTTTTGACCTGCATTAGTAACACAACGCTCCTGCATTGCCTCTAATAAAGCTGATTGAGTTTTAGGAGGTGTTCTATTAATTTCATCAGCTAAAATGATATTAGAGAATAGTGGGCCTTTAATAAATTTAAATTCTCTATTCTCATCTAAAATTTCTGAACCAACAATATCTGAAGGCATTAGATCAGGTGTAAACTGAATACGATTAAAATTAAGACCTAATGTATTTGCGATAGTGTTAACCAAAAGAGTTTTTGCTAGTCCAGGTACACCAACAAGAAGACAATGACCATTACAAAATATAGAAATCAGTACTTGCTTAACTACGTTATCTTGCCCTACTATTACTTTACTAATTTCTTTCCTAAACTCATTGTATTTTACAACAAAATCATCAATACTTTTTACATCTGTATTCATATTATTTTATCCATTTATTTTTAAATTCACATTCTTTTAACTCATCACTTATTTTAATATATGTTTTATCTATTGTTGATTGAATCCATTTAAGTAATTCTTCTTGCTTTTTAACATTTAATACTACATCACTAATCATTGTGAAGTCATCAATTATATTAGCTGTATGAGATTCAATTTTTTTATTAATCTTTAATAATCTGTAAGCACTAGATTGATCAGGGAATTGCATTATAATAGGTTCTGAAATTTGATTAACATTTAATTTATCAACTGAATACTTTAATGATGGGTCAATATCATCTAAAATATGCATAGTAGACATATTATTATTTAAAATATATCCGCCGTTATTTTTACTGTCATCATCACTATACTTAATTAAAGCATTTTCAAAAGTAAGTTTACCAGAAATAATTTCTTGCTTAATATTATCAATTTTAGTTTTAGCATTAAAAAGTGCTGTTGATGTAACTTTATTTTTCAATAAAATATGACGAACATTAATTTGATTTCCTCTTCTTTTGATCAGCTGGATAAGATGAAATCCATATCTTGATTCAACAACTTCAGAAATTTCACCCTCCTTAAGTCTGAAAGCTGCTCTTTCAAATGAGGGAACTAACTCTCCTCTATTAACAAAACCAAGCTCTCCCCCATTTTTAGCTGATTCAGTATCATCAGAATATAACGTAGCTAACATTTTAAAGTCTTCACCATTATAAACTCTTTTTCTAAAACTATTTAACCTTTCTTTTGATTTCTTCTTCTGTTCATCAGAAATAACTGGCTTTATAACAATTTGTTTAATCTCTATTTTTGTAGGAACTTGTGGTAGATCTGCCTGCTTTTGTAATTCGAAGAAATCTTTTACTTCAGAAGGTGTTATTTTCACATCAGATGCTATTGTACTTTGTATTTTTTGTGCAAAAAACTGATCTTTTATTACTTTAGATAGCTCAAGCTCAATTTCCATTTTATTTTTTCCAAAATACTCCTCAACTTTTTCAATAGATCCCAACTGATTCTCAAAGTAATTTAATCTAGTATTAATTTCAGATTCTACTTCTTCATTTGTAACTTCAACGCTATCAATTTTAGCTTTATGAATTAAAAGTTTCTGAAATAAAATATCTTCAATAATTTCACACTTAGATTGTAATGATTTTTGATTTGCTTGCAAAGTGTATTGCAAATATTGAGATTCAATGTCTGAAGACAATACAATCTCTTCACCAATAAGAGCTTCAATCTTATCTATTATCTGAGCATTTATGTTTAATGAAATTAAACTTATTGCAATGGTCTTTAAAAAATTATTCATTAGTATATATTTATTTTTTTCTTGGATAATGCTATCTCATATAGATCTTCTTCAAGCTCTTTTAAATAATTAACTTTCTTTTTATTTAGAAGTACATCTTTAATTTTATCTAACTCTAATGCTAAAGGACTTGTATCTCCCTTAACTCTATATTCATCTATGTATACATAATATCTATAATTAGCATCTTCAAAAAAAACACCATCAGTATTTATTAGAAAAGTAACCTCATCATCAATAAGCCTTGGCAGCTTATTATTAATACTAGAAAAATAGTTCCATTTTTCTGTTTCGATATAATATTCTTTTGCATATTTGAGACAGTAATTCTCAAGTTCTTTTATGATCTCATCGTTATCAGATTTATAATTACTATTAACAAAATTAATATCAGGAGCTAACTTATCAATAATAATAAATCTTCCTTTAAATATATTATTAGATAAATCAAATTCGCTAATGTAAGAATCATAATAATCATTTATATCTGAAAATGAAATGGCAGAATCAAGGTTTTGATTTATTAATTCCTGTTGATATGCAAATATTAACAAAGATGCTCTATAATCTTCAACCTGCTTTTCATATTTAACTAAATCTACACTTAGGTTAATTTCAGCGTGTGATAGCAGTAATTGTCTACTAATCCAATCGTTGATGAATTTTTCAACAAAATATGTTGAGTCTTTAAGTTGACTAGGAATCTCACTTAATAATTCAGATCTTAATAAAACCTTTTCATTGACACTTGCAATTAAATTATCACTGTCATTAGAGCTACAAGAAAGCATAATTATTGATAACAAGAAAATAAATAAGATATTCCTCATAAATTAATTTGGAATTAATGAGTATAGAGTTTCCAAATTAATAACTACAGAATACTTAGATTTTAAAATAGTTAACCATGCCTTTTCTAAATGATTTTGATAATCAGATATAACTTTACCTCTAATTTCATCAATATTTTTATTTCTTGCTGGCAATAATTTATTAATATCTACTATTACAAGTGAACCATCTTCTAAAATAATATCACTAGAAATACCAACTCTCCAGTCAATTGTATCGATATACTCATTATCTCCTTTCTCAAAAATACCGCTCTCAATTTTTAAGCTTAATGCTGCATTTGAATTAATTTTTTCTAGAATTTGCTTATTTGATAAACTACCCCTTTTTTTCTTGTATATATATTTTCTTACTTCTTTAGCAATTGTTTTGTTTTCACAAGAATATATTGATGCATCTAAGCGGTTATTAAAAAAATATGTAGCTTGATTATCTTCAAAGTAGCTTAATAAACCAATAGTATCTTCAACAGCTTTTTGCCAAACGTTCTTATTTGTTAAATCAAATAGTAAAATTCCTTCTCTGTACTCTTTCAGTAACGCTTTGTATTGAGGATATTTAGTTTCTAAATTTGACTCCTCATAACTCAACAATGAAGCATCAACAAAATTCACATACAAATCATCAATATCACTAACTTTAGATTGATTTTTGACGATATATTTCGCAAATTCATTTACTGTAATGATATTATTTTCAATTGTAAATAAGCTAGAATTATTTACATTGTTAATTTTAAACTCACTATTAGCTACTTTAAGTGCTGCATTTTTTCTAAAAGAAGCAAAAGCATTAACATTATTTCTAACTTTATATGAGCTTCTTAACTTCTCAATCAGAGATTTCTGACTTAATTCACTTCGGCTATCTTTTGCTATCATTCTTTTTAAATCAGCTTTTATAATATCAAATTCTGAAATTGGTTGTTTCTCTAACAATTTAATAATATGATATCCAAATTCAGTTGCAAAAGGGACTGAAATATCTCCAACATTTTTTAGTGAAAACGCAACTTCTTCAAATTTAGGAACCATTTTACCAACCCCAAAAGTTGGTAGAACACCACCTTTTACAGCAGTAGATCTGTCTTCTGAAAATTTTTCAGCTACAAGTTCAAAAGCTTCTCCATTAGCAAGCAATTCATTAGCTCTATTAATTTTATCAGAAGCTTCATTAAGCTTTTCTTTACTTGCTCCCACACCAGTATTAAACATAATATGAGCAACTTTAACCTTACCTAGAGCTTCTCTCTTATCATTTATTTTTATTAAATGATAACCATATTTCGTAAGTACAGGCATTGATATCTCTCCTGAGTTTAAACCATAAGCTGCGGATTCAAAATCATACACCATCATAAAAGCAGTGAAATATCCAAGGTTACCTTTGTTAGTTAAGGCAGAGTTATCATCAGAATTTTTTACAGCTGCATCTGAAAAAGAAATTTCTCCATTAATAATTGATTGTCTAATTTCTAGTGCCTTGTTGTAAATATTATCTTTATCCTCTTTAGAATCATTTTCATTTAATGAAAAGAGAATATGACTTGCGCTTAAATCAATAAGCATTCTAGAATAAGCTTCATCAAGCATTTGAGAATCGAATTCATTATTCTTTAAATAAGGTTTAGCTAATTGCTTCCGGTATCCTTCTAATTCATTTATAAAAGAAAGGTTTGTATCTAGTCCTAATTCTTCAGCCTCTCTAACTTTTAATTTAAAGTTAACAAATAATTCCATATACTCATTCAGATATTCTTTAGTAATATCAACATTGTTATTGTTCTTATAAAAAATATTCTTAAACTCTTCTAAAGACACATTTTTACCTTCAATTTGCAAAACATTTTGACCATTTGTAATCAAAACGAATACAGATAAAACAATACTTAAACTTAATTTATTCATTTTATTTAATTTATTTTCTACTATAATTGGGTGCTTCTCTTGTAATTGTTACATCATGCGGGTGACTCTCATTAATACCAGCAGAAGTGATTTTTAAAAATTCTGCATTAGATAAGTCACTTATGGAAGCAGATCCTGTATAGCCCATACCAGCTCTTAGTCCACCTGTCATTTGATGTATAACTTCTGAAAGTGTTCCTTTATATGCAACTCTACCAACAATTCCTTCAGGTACTAATTTTTTAACATCAAGTTCATCACTTTGAAAATACCTGTCTTTAGATCCACTTTGCATTGCATCAATTGATCCCATACCTCTATATGATTTAAATTTTCTTCCTTCATAAATTATTGTTTGACCTGGTGCTTCTTCAACACCGGCAATAATTGAACCAAGCATAACTGTACTTGCTCCAGCCACTAAAGCTTTTACTATATCTCCAGAATATCTAACTCCACCATCAGCAATAAGTGGAATATCACTCTCAATACATACTTGTGAGACATCCATCACAGCAGTTAATTGTGGGACCCCAATACCTGCAATAACTCTAGTTGTACATATTGAACCTGGTCCAATTCCCACTTTAACAGCATCAGCTCCTGCATCAATTATTGCTTTTGCTGCTTCTTTTGTAGCGATATTACCCACAATTATATCTAGTTTAGGAAAAGTCGTCTTTACCTTCTTTAATACATCAATAACACTTTTTGTATGACCATGAGCTGTATCAATAACAATTGCATCTACAGAAACTTTTGATAAAGCTTCTACTCTTGCTAGGACATCACGTGTAATTCCTACCGCAGCTGCAACTCTTAATCTTCCATACTTGTCTTTGCAAGCATTAGGGCGTAATCTGTTTTTAATAATATCCTTGAAGGTAATAAGTCCAACAAGCTTATTATCAGTATCAACTACTGGCAGTTTTTCAATTTTGTTTGACTTTAAAATATCTTCAGCATTATCCAAATCCTTTATTTGTGTTGTAATAATATTTTTTGTGGTCATTACCTTACTAATTGAGAGGTTCATATCTTTTTCAAATCTCAAGTCTCTATTCGTAACAATTCCTAAAAGTTTAAAATCTTCTCCAACAATTGGAATACCACCAATTTTATTTTCTTGCATCATTATAAATGCGTCACCAACATTTGCATTTAATGTTAAAGTAATTGGATCTAAAATCATACCACTCTCAGATCGTTTAACTTTTCTTACTTCAAGTGCTTGATTTTCAATACTCTTGTTTTTATGCAAAACCCCTATTCCACCTTCTTGAGCAATAGCAATAGCCATTTTTGACTCAGTTACTGTATCCATTGCAGCGGATACAATAGGTATATTTAATGTTATATTTCTTGAAAATTTTGTTGAAGTACTTACCATGTGTGGAAGAACTTCTGAATAGGCTGGTACTACTAAAACATCATCATAGGTTAGGCCTTCTTTTAATATTTTGTTGCTCATAAATTTCTCAAATTAAAATTATGCGAAATTAACATTTTTTAGACAATAAATAACGACAGAAATAAGACTAAGTATTTGAAGAATTTATCTTGTTAAGATTATATAATTTTGCTTATTAGCAATAACTCCTAAACTGTTTATATATTGTAAATGATAAACATAACTTCCGTTTTTTACATGTGATCCTTGATAAGTTCCATCCCATCCTTTTTGTGGATCACTTGTTTCAAATATTTTCTCACCATTTCTATTAAATATTGAAAAAGAATAGCCAATTTCAGAAACAAAATAAGTAATTGGTCTAAATAGTTCATTATGTTCATCACCATTTGGTGTAAAAGTATTCGGCACAAATATTACTGGAACTTGAGAAATACAAGATAAATTAGACAAACTACCCTCTAAAACAGCTCCAAAAGGAGTTGAATTACCTTCAACTGCTTCAATATAATAACAGAATCTACCATTACCTGCACCAAACTCAGTGACTATATCAATATAACTTAAATCTTCATTAGGCTTATTAACTCTATCCCAGACATGTATTGGAAGTAAATCAAATGGCTCTCTATTAACTGATCTATATAATCTATACTCTGAAACAGAACCAAGCCATCTGTCATATTCATTAAAAGATAAAGTATTAGTATATTCTCCATCTAATGATGGAAAACCACTATAATCAACATTAACTTCAGTTTCTAACAAAATTGTTTGAGCAAAAGAAGTATCATTAGAATAAGTTGGAGAATCATATGGAGGAGGACTTAAAGTTACTCCACAAGTATCAACAGGATAAATTCGATATTGATAAAAATGACTATCAGTAAACGGTAACATATCACTATAATTTATTGGACTATTACCACTAGATTCTATTTCACCTATTTTACTAAAAATATTTTCATCTCTTTTTGATCTATATACATCAAATCTGTCAATAACTGCAGATAGATCAACAATACAACTTAGGTCAACGGAACCATCATCATGATTAACTGTTGCATATTCTAGATAGTTAAATGTTGGTTTATTTGCAAATGCGACATCAATATCCAATAAATTAGAAGTAGCTTTAAATGACGAATCGTTATTAAATGCCTCAACAACTATAGTGTATGATGCAGAAGAAGAAATATTTGGTAAAACTAAATTAGTATTCCCTTCCAGCCTAATTGATGAATTAATGACGTTCCCACTAGCATCTGTTTCCGATATCAAGACATTATAATGATGGGTTCCGCCGTTCCAGTTTATATAATCGTTCCAATCAAGCGAAATAGAGTAATCACAGGCATCAGATGTACTTTGTAAAAATATTGAATTGTGTTGTTGTGATCTTGAACGTGTATTTCCACATGAATCTATTGCTTTAACACTATAGCTTTCTATTATAGTCTCAGCTAATGAATTGTTATAGTTAAATGTATTTAAAGATGCATCAATTGTGTCTAAAGTAATCCAAGCACCTGCTTGATCTTGAATATATATTATGTAGAAATCTGCTCCTAAGGAAGGAATCCAACTAACAACTGCATTGCCTTGATTATTAACTGAAATATCCTTTATTTCAGGAGTTAAAGGAGAAAGCGTATCTTGTAACTGTACTGAACTAATGGACGATCTGGAGACACAACCACTTATATCAGCTATTTCTACATAAAAGCTTGGAACATAATCACAGTCATCTGTAAAAAATTTATGAGTTAGATTAGGTGTTGAAATAATAATATTATCAATATTGTTTGCGTTTATATGGTGAACGTCATAGTCTGTATTTGAAGACGGCAAAAGTGGATCATGTATAGGATTCCATGAAAGATCAGCAGCAACTCCAAAATCTACAGCATAAGAATTCATTAATATAGTTGATAAAGTATCTGAGAATAATAATGAATCAGAAACAGCTCCAACATTAGTTCCGCAAGTTACAGATCCAAGAAGGTAATAATAACTCTGTGAATTATTAGCTCCAGAACCAGGATGATAGTAATTAGTATCTGGGTAAAAAGTACTGTCTAATAAAGCATATGGCCCACCAAGTTGTTTAGAATGGTAGATATCATATTTAATATTAGTATCTACAACACCTTGAGGAAAAGAGTAATATAGGTCTACACCACCACTTTCATCAACTGCAAGACATCTTAAGTCAGGCTGTGGTGGTATAACATTTATAGTAATAGTTGCTATAACAATTCCATTCGCCGGGCAAAAATCATCATATGCTTTTAAGTTGAATGTATAAGCACCACCCTGTCTGCCACAACCATAATCTTGCATATGATCACAGTTAGATTCCCATAAAAAATCACCTGAAATATTTCCAGGTGCTGATGAAGTAACAGTAAAGGTTGCAACATTACTTACAGCTAACAAAGGATCTAATTGCCCACCTTCTACTTCTAAAGAAAGGTCTTGCAGACCTCCTGTAGAATTTATATCATTATCATTTGCAACTACTGAGAAACTTACTAATTCACCAGCCATTACTGTTGTTTCATAAGATGGCAAACCTGTTGAGGGATTTAAATTTGTTAGCCAATTCTGAGGCCCTAATGGTGGCGTAATAACTGGTGGTAAATTTTGTGCACCATTTGGAAGTGTTCCACAAGAAATAAGTGCGACATTAACATCTCTAAATACCTCAGCAACAACCTGACCGCATTTAAAAGCAGCTACCTTAATACAAGTAACAAATATACCTGCAGTGTTAGAAAAAAATGATATTTCACCATTATTATTATTTAAGGTTGGATTCCCCGGAATAGGCGAGTTTACTGTATATGGAGCAGCAAATGGTAAAGCAATTGAATTAGGTGTTGCAGGATTATAATTAAATTCATCTCCTAACGGTTCAGCCCAACTGTAACTTAATGAATCAAGCTCAACATCAAAAGCAAGATGACTGTAAGAAAAAGGATAACCTGTACATAGTATTGATTTAGGTTCTTCTTTAAAGATTGGAGAACTATCATGACACATATTACCGTTTGGAAAAACAGTGCCAGATGGATCTGTGTATGGATACATAACAGATCTAATTGTCCAGTCATCATCATTCATCCCTTGAGTAAGCTGACTAGATCTGCAACAACTTCCCCAAGTAAAATGCCATCCAGCTGCTGGTGGCGTTCCATTTAATGTGATTGGACCTGAAGAATAAAGCCACTCTTTTACAGCGCCAAATTGACCGAATGGTTGATTGTCACAGTCATAGCATGGCTGAGCATTAGACACACCAGTAGTTGAAATATCAGTAGTTGATACAAAATTAACATTAATATTACCCATTGTTGGATTATTATGCACAGTAAGGAGTTCATTTGTTGTACTAAAATCAATACCATCACAATCTTGATAAATTTTAAGGAAAAAAGTATACTTCCCATAATCTGGACTAGTAGGATCAGAATTACATTCCCATGTAATTTCTCCTCCAATAAAGTGAGATGCATATGATTGAATTGTCATTAAAATAACAAATAATAGTATAAGATTTCTTTTCATGTAATATTAATTTATACAAAGATAGTAAAACTAAATTTTAGGTTCAAGTCCACCAACATGAAAAGACTTTATTTCTTACAAAATTACTATCTATATTTTAAATTTATCTATCCTTAAAACAGCCTCCTCATACTCTAAAATAATACGAGACATTATTTCTGAAACAGGCAGAATATCATCAAGCAAAGCAGAAACTTGGCCAATCTCAAGCTCTCCATTTTTTAAATCTCCTTCAAACATTCCCTTCTTTGCTCTTCCTTTTCCAAGAATCTTTTTCAACTCAATGACGCTAGCATTTTTTGAATAAGCATCTTTAATCTGATAAAAAAAATCATTCTTCATCAACCTTACAGCTGTTAACTCTTTTAATGTTAGTTCTGTTTCAGCATCATCAGCATCAATAATTCTATTTTTAAAATTAATATGTGCAGAGCATTCTTTACTTGCTACAAAGCGACTACCCATTTGAATACCATCTGCACCAAGAGAAAAGGCTGCTAACATTGAATAACCACTACTAATACCGCCAGCTGCTATAATTGGCAGATCAATTTCCTTTGATATTAGTGGAATAAGACACATTGTTGTAAGCTCTTCAATTCCATTATGTCCTCCTGCCTCAAAACCTTCAGCAACAATTGCATCAACTCCTGCTTCAACACATTTTATTGCAAACTTTTTATTTGCTACTACATGAACTACCACAATTCCATGATCTTGAAGTTTTGAAGTATATTGTTTTGGATTACCAGCGGAAGTAAATACAATTTTAACCTCTTCTTCAATTATAACTTTAATATGTTCCTCGCTGTTAGCATATAAAAGAGGTAAATTAACACCAAATGGCATATGAGTTGCTTTTTTACACTTTATGATATGTTCTCTAAGTACATCAGGATACATAGATCCAGAACCAATTAACCCCAAACCTCCAGAATTACTAACAGCAGAAGCTAATTCCCATCCACTACACCAAACCATTCCACCTTGAATAATTGGATATTTTATACCAAAAAGTTGTCTTATTCTATTCATAAATTATTTACATTTGTTGCTTCACGAAAATAAAAATTTAAAACATTAAGAAATGAAAAGAGATCAAATAGTTTTTGATTTAATATCTAAAGAAGATGAAAGACAACGTAGGGGAATTGAACTAATAGCTTCTGAAAATTTTGTTAGTAAACAAGTAATGAAAGCCATGGGATCTTGCTTAACTAATAAATATGCAGAAGGTTTTCCCAGAAGAAGATATTATGGAGGCTGTGAAATTGTAGATGAAGTTGAACAATTAGCAATTGATAGAGCCAAAGAATTATTTGCAGTAGAATATGTTAATGTTCAGCCGCACTCAGGTTCACAAGCAAATGCAGCAGTAATGCTAGCATGCTTAAATCCTGGAGACAAAATGCTTGGATTTAATTTATCCCATGGTGGTCATCTTACACATGGTTCATCTGTTAACTTTTCGGGAAAATTATATAAAAATTCTTTTTATAATGTTGAAAAGACAACTGGAAAAATTGATTATGACAAACTTGAAAAAATAGCCTTAGAAGAACAACCAAAATTAATTATTTGTGGTGCATCTGCTTATTCTCAAGATTGGGACTACAAAAAATTCAGAGAGATATCTGATAAAGTTGGCGCTTTACTTCTTGGTGATATTGCTCATCCTGCAGGATTGATAGCGGCAAAGCTTTTAAATAATCCTGCTTTACATTGTCACATATTAACAACTACAACTCATAAGACTTTAAGAGGTCCAAGAGGCGGAATGATAATGATGGGTAAAGATTTTGAAAATCCATGGGGCAAAAAAACTCCAAAAGGAAATATAAAAATGATGTCTAGCGTTTTAAATTCTGGTGTATTCCCTGGCTCTCAAGGTGGTCCTCTTGAGCATATTATAGCAGCAAAAGCTATTGCATTTGGAGAAGCTCTAAAACCTGAATTTGTTGAATATGGAAAACAAGTCATAAGTAATGCAAAAACTATGGCAGAGGAATTTATTAGAAGAGGATATAATATTATTTCAGGTGGCACGCAGAACCATTGCATGTTAATAGATTTAAGAAATAAAAATGTTACTGGTAAAGAAATAGAAATTGCTTTGGTTAAATCTGATATAACTGCGAATAAAAATATGGTTCCTTTTGACTCGCAGTCCCCATTTATTACATCAGGAATAAGAT
Source organism: Flavobacteriales bacterium (assembly GCA_018652335.1). Lineage (GTDB taxonomy): Bacteria > Bacteroidota > Bacteroidia > Flavobacteriales > BACL11. The sequence goes on along the minus strand of JABICI010000077.1, from coordinate 941 downwards.
TTGGAACACCTGCTATAACAACAAGAGGTGTTAAGGAAGATACTATTTTAAAAATAGTTGAACTAATTGACAGAGTAATTTCTAATCCAAATGATGAAGTAAATCTTCAAAACATAAAATCAGAAGTTAATCAATTAATGAGCTCTTTTCCAATTTTTTCTTCTTAAATTAATGAAACCGATAAATCATGAAAAAGAAAAAAATGAGATTCTTAATAAATATCGATCTCTACTAAGATCATGTGCGGATAAAACTGACAAATCTGATAAGAAAATAATTAGAAACGCTTTTGACCTGGCTGTAAATGCCCATAAAGATATGAGGAGAAAAAGTGGGGAGCCATACATTTATCATCCTATTGCTGTAGCTCATATAGCCGCTAAAGAAATTGGACTTGGAACAACATCCATTATTTGCGCATTACTTCATGATGTAGTAGAAGACACGGATTACACATTAGATGATATTGAAAAAAAATTTGGTAAGAAAGTCGCGCAAATAATTGATGGCTTGACTAAGATACAAGACGTATTTGATAAAAACGTATCACTTCAGGCAGAAAATTTTAAGAAAATGCTTCTAACTTTATCAGACGATGTTAGAGTAATACTTATAAAACTTGCAGATAGACTTCATAATATGAGGACGCTTGATTCAATGCCAGTACATAATAAGTTAAAAATCGCATCTGAAACACTTTTTCTTTACGCTCCTCTAGCCCATAGACTTGGTCTATACTCTATAAAAACAGAACTAGAAGATTTAGGCTTAAAGTATACAAAGCCTGAAATATACAAAGCTATTGCTCAAGAACTTAATGAAACTAAAGAGGATAGAAAGAAATATATCACAAAATTTATAAAACCAATAAAAGCTAAACTTAAAGAAACTGACTTAAAATATTTAATGCGAGGTAGGCCTAAATCAATTTTTTCTATTAG
>JABICI010000103.1 GCA_018652335.1 Flavobacteriales bacterium | reverse complement strand
TGGAGAACATTTATACTCTATAACAAATCGATATTGTTTAGCTGTTTTAATGTCAATTTTTGCATTTTCTATATAATTTATTAACTCATCATTTGAGAATTTTTTTTCTTCACTTCCAAAATGCCAATTATCAATGTTATTCTCAATTGATTTGAGAAAATTTAAATCAGAATATGTTAATGACCTTAACAATATTTTGTTGCCTTTTAGCATTCAAAATCACCTATATAAACTAAACTTACGGCACCACTTAACCAAATATTCCTATAGGTTCCATTAAACACTTCAAAACTAACACTTAACTCTCCACCCTTTGTATTAATATGTACAATACTCTCATCAATACAATTAGCGTGATGAAGTGCTAGTGCAGTAGCAACAACGCCTGTGCCACAGCTTAAAGTCTCTGCTTCTACTCCCCTCTCATATGTTCTTACCTGAATATCATTTGAATCTAATACAAAATTTACATTAACACCTTTTGTTTTAAAACTAGATGAATTTCGAATTTTCTTTCCTTCCTTAGTTACATTTAAAGAATCAAAATTATCTACCATTTTAACAAAATGAGGAGAACCAGTATCTAAAAATATACCATCATCTATTCCCTCAATGCTATTCACGTCTCTCATTTGTAAAAATATCTCTTCATTATCTATTCTTGCTTTGTGAATACCATCTATAGCAAGAAAAGTAGTCTCGTTTGTAATAATTTCAAGTAATCTGGCAAAGTCTACAATACATCTACCTCCGTTACCACACATGCTTGACTGCATTCCATCTGAATTAAAATATACCATTTCAAAATCAAATTCTTTATGATCCCTTAATAAAATTAATCCATCAGCTCCAATCCCCATTCTTCTTTCACATAAAGCAGAAATTAAATTCTTATCATTTACATCAAAAATATTTTTTCTATCATCAATAAGTATAAAATCATTGCCCGTTCCTTGGTATTTATAAAATTCTAAAAACATCTAGCAAAAATAGTAAAATTGTATGTATACAAATTTAGAATCTTAAAACATTAAAATCGAACAGATTAATTGAGTAAAAAAACTATTTTTGCACATGAAGAATCAAAAAATAAAAATGGATATTACATATGACAATCAGCTAGATAAATGGATTAACGAAGAGAAATTAGCAATAAACACTCTAAAATCTGTTGGCACATTAATGTATGACAAAGGTATTGAGCTTATTCTGTTTCGAAGACATCTTCTTGAAATTGGAGCTTCTGAATTAATGAACTTTATATCTTATGCAAATAATGTAGTTGGTAGAGTAAATAACATTGAAACAGTAAATATATTAGCTGAAGAAATGCTAAAATTAAAATTAGCCCCAAGTAAAATTGACATTGGGTTGTTAACCGCTGAATTTATTGAGTCTAATTCACAAAACGCAAATAAATTTCTTTGTGAAAAATTAAATCATATAATAAATAAAGATAATAAATCTAAAAAAGCAAAAGATGTTATTCTTTATGGTTTTGGTAGAATTGGGAGATTAGCAGCTAGAGAACTAATTAAGCAAGCAGGAAAAGGGCAACAATTAAGATTAAAAGCAATTGTTGTTAGGAATTTATCAACTGAACAAATAATAAAGCGTGCAGATCTTTTAAGAACAGATTCAGTTCATGGTGCATTTAAAGGTGTGATTGATGTTGATATTAAAAATAATTCTATAATTGTAAACGGACAACAAATTAGATTCATTAATGGTGGAAATCCTGAAGATATAGATTACACTGAGTATGATATAAATGATGCATTACTAATAGACAACACAGGAGCATTCACTGACAAAGCAAGTCTCTCTCGTCATCTGGAATCAAAAGGGGTAAGTAAAGTTCTTCTAACTGCACCAGGAAAAGAAATACCAAATATTGTCTATGGAATAAACTCTAAAGAAGTAGATATTGAAAACATAGATATATTTTCTGCTGCATCTTGCACGACAAATTGCATTGCTCCAATATTACATATTGTTGAAAATAAATACCAAGTTATAAAGGGGCATTTAGAAACAGTTCATTCTTATACTAATGATCAGAATCTACTAGATAATATGCATAAAAAACCTAGAAGAGGAAGGTCTGCTGCAATTAATATGGTAATCACATCAACTGGAGCTGGTGTTGCTGTTACAAAAGTTATTCCTTCTCTTGACGGAAAGCTATCTGCAAATGCTGTCCGTGTCCCAACACCAAACGTCTCGCTTGCAATATTAAAATTAACACTAAAAAAAGAAACATCAGTTGTAGATATTAATGCTACAATAAGAGAGGCTGCCCTTCACGGTAATTTAGTAAATCAAATTAACTATCAAGTTGAACCAGATTTAGTTTCATCTGATATAATTGGAAATAGCTGTTGCTCTGTATATGATAGTAATGCTACGATTTGCACTAAAGATGGAAAAGATGTCGTACTATATGTTTGGTATGACAATGAGTTTGGATATACAAAGCAAGTAATTCGTTTAGCAAAGCAAATTGCAAAAGTTAGAAGATTAACTTACTATTAGTAGTTAAATTATATGACATTAAAGGATAAGGCATTTCTATATTATAAATTATTTAACTCTTCATTTACTGGCCTTTCAATTGGTATAATATTTACAATTTATCAACCATTAGAAGACACTTCTATTTATTCAATTGGTGGAATGGTCTTGGCAGCGGGTATGCTAGTAATTGCTAAATTTTATAACAGACTATTAAATATTGATAGTTTCTTTAAAATTTCTTTATTTGTTGAGTTAATAATTTTACTTACACTACTAATTTTTCTTTACTTAAAATACTCACCCTTATCAGCATTGTTAATTTATTGCGGTTACCAACTTACTTTTATTTTTGGGGGCTACCTTGTAAGAGCAGAGACATTAGTAGCAGAGAGTAAGGAATTATTAGGAAAAATTGATGTAAACAAGCAATTAGGTTACTTAATAGGACTTGGAATATCATTTGTTTTTTACAAAATTCTAGAACTTGGATATGACATATCTGATTCACAAATTCAAATAATAATTTTACATTATTTTCTTATCTCATTACAAATTTTAATTATCATTCTATTACTAAATAGTTTTAAATTTAAACATCATATTTAAATTATTAACAACATATTAAAATGCTTTTATTATTGTAAATTATTACTAATTTTGTATAAATTAAAATAAGAAAAAATGGCAGTAGAATTTACAGATGCAAACTTTCAAGAATTAGTTCTTGACTCAGACAAACCAGTTTTAGTTGACTTTTGGGCTACTTGGTGTGGACCTTGTAGAGCAATAGCTCCAGTAATTGAAGAGCTACACAATGAACTCGATGGAAAAGCAGTAATAGGAAAGGTAGATGTTGACAAGAACTCTGAAGCACCTCAAAAATATGGAGTTAGAAACATTCCTACATTACTTGTGTTTAAGGGTGGCGAAGTAGTTGACAAAGTTGTTGGTAATCAACCAAAATCTAAGTTGATTGAGATTCTTGAGAATCATATGTAATTGATTCAGAAAATTATTCTGTTATCTTGCTTCATAAATCAATTTCATGAAAAAACTTGATTATACTAAGTTTTCATCAAACATTGAGCTATTTGCTAATCAAGTAGTTGAAGGTTTTATCACTGGTAAACATAAGAGTCCTTATCATGGGTTTTCAGTAGAGTTTGCAGAACACTCTACATATAACCAGGGAGAAAACACCAAACATGTTGATTGGAAACTTTTTGCAAGAACTGACAAACTATTTAATAAAAAATTTGAAGAAGAAACTAATCTTAGATGTCAACTTGTAATAGATGGATCTTCATCAATGTATTATCCAATAGTAAAAGATCTAAGCTTTAATAAACCAAATAAATTATTATTCTCAATCTACGCATCTGCTGTATTAACAAATTTACTTAAAAGACAAAGAGATGCTGTTGGTTTAAGCATTTTCTCTGAAAAGTTAGATGTACATACCCCAAGTAAAACAACCAAAAGACATCATAGAATATTATATGCAGAGTTAGATAAACTCTTAAATGAAGATGGGTTAAAATCGAAGTTAACTGATTCATCTAATGCTCTTCATCAGATATCTGAATTACTTCATAAAAGATCTTTAGTCATTATCTTTACAGACTTCATTCATCCACATAAAACATTAGATGAACAATTTGAAGCTTTTAAACACCTAAAACATAATAAACACGAAGTAATTTTATTTTATTTGAAAGAATCTAAAACTGAAATAAATTTTGATTTTGAAAATCGTCCACATAAATTTATTGACATTGAAAGCAAAGAAGAATTAAATATTAGTCCTAATTCGATTAAAGAAAAGTATCAAAATGTTTCAAAAAAATTTCAAGAGGAATTACGAATAATGTGCTATAAATATAAGATAGATTTTATTGAAGTGGATATTAATAATGGCTTTGAAAATATATTAGATTCTTATTTACTGAAAAGACAAAAAATGTTTTGATATTTATAAAAACAAATTATATTTGCATCGCTCAAAACGGTCTGGTAGTTCAGCTGGTTAGAATACATGCCTGTCACGCATGGGGTCGCGGGTTCGAGTCCCGTCCAGACCGCAACTATAAAAATTAAACCCTTGTAATTCAATAAATTACAGGGGTTTTTTAGTTTATAGGGGACGGATAAGGGGACGGAATTATCTCCCAGGATATATTTTTACAATATAAATCTAAGTATTCATTTAAAGTAGATTTGTCACAACTTAAGTTGTTGATAACTTATTTCTTAGCAGAGATTTCAACAGATTGTGGAAGACTCTGTCAATAACCCACAGTTATTTTTAATTGCAAATACTAAAAGGAGCATAAATTTGTAGCAAATAATTTAAAAGACAATAAAATGCCAACAAACAACACCATCTATTTAACAGAACAACAAGTAGCTGATAAGTACCAAGTATCAACGAGTACTCTGTTCAATCTAAGAAAGGATGGTAAACTAACTGTTGGGACTGAATACTTCTATTTAGGTAAACAAGTAAGGTATAAGCCTATTCAGTTGCAAGATTATTTCGAGACCTCAGCACTATCATTTATTGGCAACTAAAAAAAGCCAAAATAATTGGAGAAAAAAGCCAAAAAAGATCCCCCAACCTTTAAATAAAAGTTGTTTTCTATTTAGGTATTCTAATCATATATTGGGGTATAGCCCATAACCTACAAGTGTCTTATTCTCAAAAAAAATTTATATTATAAAATCATCTAACTCCCATCTTTTAACACATCTATAGTGTTGTTTTATAATGGTTTATGATATATATAATTTGGCGTTTTGTTTAGGATTGTGAGTATT
>JABICI010000061.1 GCA_018652335.1 Flavobacteriales bacterium | reverse complement strand
TAATAAATCTAATCTAAGAATTTTATTTTTCAAATTTTTATATCTTAAAATCAATAATAGAACCTTACAATGATTTTTAACAAATCAAACTAAAAGAAATGAGATAAATTAGCTATTTTTGTAGAAAACCATAAATTATGACTCAGTTTTTAAAATCTTTATTTTCATTAATTATCTTATTTACACTATCTTTTAACCTATCAGCAAATGCTAAAGACATTAAGTTAAGTGAAAATTCAAATAAGTTTGTAGTAACATCAAAATCACTATCCGAATTTTCATTTGTTCATTATCTTTCAGAGATTAACACTTTAAATGTAAAGAAAGATTCTTACGAATTTGTAAAATTAATTGTTGAAGGTTACAGTAATAATGCTAAAAATGGAAATGCTGAACTTCCAGTAATTCAAAAATTAATTAACGTTCCCTTTGGTGCTGATATTGAAGTTTCTATTTCAAAAAAAGAACAGATAATAATATCGTTATCAGAATACGGAATTGATAATTTAATTTTTCCTTCTCAACCATCACTTTCAAAAAGTGAAAACGCTGAAGATGTACCTTTCTATTTTAATGAGGATTATTATGATTCAAATGATTTTCATTCAAATGAATTAGTTTCGACAAAAATATTAGGTAAAATGAGAGGTCAACAATTAGCACGTTTATCCGTATCTCCATTTAAATATAATCCAACAACAAATGAACTTTTAATCACTACTAAATTAGAAGTTAATGTTAAATTCAAAAATATAGATTTTGAATCTCATTCATCAAATATAAGTAAGTATTACTCTCCACATTTCAATCATTTGTTTAAGAGTTCTATAAATTACATCCCTGTTCAGGATAAAGATTTAATTACTACATATCCTGTAAAGTATGTTATTGTATCTGACCCAAGCTTTCAACCTGCTTTACAACCTTTAATAGATTGGAAAACAAAAAAAGGTTTTAACGTAATTGAAGCTTATACAAATGATCCATTAGTTGGAAACTCTACATCTTCAATTCATGCATTTATCAAAGACATGTACGACAATGCTACATTAACTGACCCTGCACCGACTTACTTGCTAATTGTCGGTGATGATGCTCAGGTTCCTTCTTTTTCTGGAAATTCTGGTTCTCATTTATCTGACATGTATTACTGTGAATTTGATGGAAATGGTGATTTTTATCCAGAAATGTATTTTGGTAGAATGTCTGCAACTAATTCTGGAGAAGTCGAAATACAAGTTAACAAAACATTAACATACGAGCAGTATACCTTAGCTGATCCATCATATTTAGATGAGATTGTGCTTGTTGCTGGAGTTGATGCTCAAATGGCTCCAACTTATGGAAATGGGCAAATTAATTATGGTACTGATAACTACTTTAATGTTGCCCATGGTCTAACTATTCATAATTATCTTTATGGTTCAGGAACACCAATCACATCAGATATGTCACAAGCATCTCCCGCTATTATTGCAGATATTAGTAATGGTGTTGGTTTTGCTAATTACACTGCACATTGTGGTCCTTCTGGATGGTCTGACCCTTCATTTGAACTTTCAGATATAAATGGCCTTCAAAATTATGATAAATACGGAGTGATGATTGGAAATTGTTGCCAATCAAATAAGTTTGATGTTGCTGAGTGTTTTGGAGAGGGTTTACTAAGAGCAAGTAATAAAGGTGCTGTTGCTTATATAGGTGGTAGTAATAATACGTATTGGAACGAAGATTTCTGGTGGGGTGTAGGAAATGGTTCTATATCAGCTAATCCTACTTATTCAGGAACAGGATTAGCTACTTATGATTGTCTTATGCATGAGAATGGAGAAATTCAAGACGATTGGTTTATAACCGCTTCACAGATGATGTATTCAGGTAATTTAGCGGTTACTGAAGCTGGAGGTTCTGAGGAATATTATTGGGAAATATATCACTTAATGGGAGATCCATCACTTATGCCATATATCGGTGTGCCTACTCCATTAGTAGTTTCTCACGCTGCAGCTAGCCCTGTAGGTATTACTAATTTTACTGTTAATACTGAGGAAAATGCTTATGTAGCTATATCAATGAATGGGGTATTACTAGATGCCAAGTTAGCTGATGCAACAGGTGTAGTAAATTTATCCTTTCCTGCCATCTCTAATGTTGGTGTAGCAGATATTGTGATTACTAAACAGTTTAAAGAGCCTTATATAGGAACAGTTCAAATTATATCTCCAAACGGACCATATGTTATTTATGCATCTAATACAATAACAGATGTTAATGGAAATAATAACTCATTGGCTGACTATAGTGAACTTGTAGATATGTCAATAGACCTTCATAATGTTGGTTCTAATAACGCTACAAGTGTAAATGTTGTAATCACGTCTAATGATCCATATGTAACCTTAATTAACAATACAGTTAATGTTCCTATAATAAATGCTTCACAGATTGCTACGCTTCCTACACCATTTAGCTTCCAAGTATCCTTCTTTGTTCCAGATCAACATCCTGCATCTTTTTTATTAACAATGACTGATAATTTAGGAAATTCTTGGAGTTCAAATCTTAATGTTATAATTAACGCTCCTGTTTTAGATGAGACTAACTTTGCTGTTAATGATGCTGTACTTGGGAATAATAATGGAGTGTTAGATGCTGGTGAGACCTTAGATTTAATTGTTGATGTAACAAATGTAGGCCATGCTGATATTGCTAATTTATCAGCTGACTTATCTTGCCTTTCATCTTTCGTTACTGTAAACTCATCATCTATTAATGTTCCAATTTTAGCAGTTAATGGACAACAATCAATAAATTTTAATATTACAATTGATCCTAATACTCCTGTTGGTACTCTTGCACAGTTTCCATTTGATTTAACTGATGGTTTCTATTCTTACTCTAATACTTTTAGTCAAACTATTGGAGTAATAGATGAAGATTATGAGACAGGAGACTTTACTCAATTTGCATGGGTTAATGATATTGATTATCCTTGGACAATAGATAATGTAAATGTCTATGAAGGTGTTAACTCAACAAAATCTGGTTCATCTTTACCTGATGGTGAGGTTTCTCATTTAGATATCAATGTTGATGTAACTGCACCTGGGCAAGTTTCATTTTATAAATTTGTTTCTTCTGAACAAGATTATGATTTTCTACAATTTTACATCGATGGAAATAAACAAGGGGAGTGGTCAGGTATAGATAATGCTTGGAGTTTTGTTTCATTTCCTGTGAGTGTTGGGAATCATGATTTTGAGTGGGAATATGATAAAGATGGCGCTGTTTCTGATGGACAGGATTGTGCCTGGTTAGATTATATTGTATTTCCTCCTATTGATTTAGGCTTATCTACTAATGTTAATCTAGAAGATTTTGATTTTGAACTTTTTCCTAATCCTAGCTTAGGCAATTTTAATTTAACTTATAATGATGATAAGCAACACGATATTGAGATTTATGATGCTAATGGCAAACTTATCAGAAAAATGAATAATCAAGTTGTCAAATCATTACTAGATATGAATAGTTATCCAGCAGGTAATTATACTATAAAAGTAATGCCAGAATCAATTACATATCAAATAGTTAAGCAATAGTGGGTAAAGCGCTAGGTATTGATTATGGTACTAAGCGCACTGGTATAGCTATTACTGATGCTTTACAATTAGTTTCAAGTGGATTAACTACTGTTACAACTCATAAAATAGAGGATTTTATTGAAAAGTTGTTATTAAAAGAAAATATTGAATGTTTTGTAATTGGAGATCCAAAAAATTTAGATGGTACTAAAACTGATAGCACTGGTCATGTTTATGGATTTGTGAAAAGACTTAAAAAGTTATATCCTGAAATTTGTGTGCATATGATTGATGAGAGATTTACTTCTAAAATTGCAAGTAGAAGTATTTTAGCTAGTGGATTGAAAAAATCCAAAAGAAGAGATAAGTCATTAGTTGATGAAGTTAGTGCTACAATTATTCTTCAAAGTTATTTAGACTCTATCAGCTAATTTTTTTTTCAAGTATTTACCTGTGATAGAAGTACTAGAATTAATTATATTTTCAGGAGTTCCTTCGAAAACTATCTTACCCCCATTATCACCTCCTTCAGGTCCAAGATCAATAATCCAGTCTGCACATTTTATTACATCAAGATTATGTTCGATACAAATAATCGTATGACCTTTCTCAATAAGCGCATGAAATGAATTAAGAAGTTTTTTTATATCATGAAAGTGAAGTCCTGTAGTTGGTTCGTCAAAAATAAATATTGTCTTTTCCGATGTATTTCCCTTACTTAGAAATAATGCTAATTTTATTCGCTGTGCTTCGCCACCACTTAAAGTGTTAGATGATTGGCCTAATTTAACATACCCTAGGCCAACATCATAAAGTGGTTGTAATTTTTTTGCTATTGAATCCTCATTATTTTTCCTGAAATAAGTAATTGCTTCATTTACTGACAAGTTTAAAATTTGAGAGATATTTTTATCACCAAATTGTATTTCTAAAACTTCCTTTTTAAATCTTTTGCCTTTACATTCTGTACACTCAAGGTAAACATCTGCCATAAACTGCATTTCAATTTTAGTTTCTCCTTCACCTTTACAATTTTCGCACCGTCCTCCATCAACATTAAAAGAGAAATAGCCCGGAGTATATTTTCTTAATATTGACAGTTTCTGAGTAGCAAATAATTTACGTATATCATCATATACTTTAAGATAAGTTGATGGGTTAGACCTAGAAGATTTTCCAATTGGGTTTTGATCTATAAATTCTAATTTTGTTAAATTTTGTGTAGTTACTTGAATTGTATTATAATTTTTGTTTTCTTTTGAAAAATTGCCAAAATGATTATTAAGTGCATTTCTTAAAACATCTCTCACTAGTGTAGATTTTCCTGAGCCACTCATTCCAGTAACCAGAGTTAATCCCCCAACAGGTATAGATATGTCCAAATTTTTTAAATTGTGTTGTGTTATCTTTTTTATAACTATTTTATCTTTTAAATTTCTTCTTTTAGTAGGAGTAGAAATTTTTAATTTTCCTGATAAATATTTTGTTGTAAGGCTTTTCTCTTCTTTAAAAATATTTTTCAGTTTACCTTGATAGATTATCTCTCCACCATTAAGACCAGCATCAGGACCTATATCTATAATCTGATCCGCTTCGATCATTATTTCTTCATCATGCTCTACAACAATTACAGTATTTCCTACGTCTCTTAGTTCCTTAAGCACTTTTATAAGTCTTTCTGTATCTTTGGAATGCAATCCTATACTTGGTTCATCTAATATATACATGGCTCCTACAAGTGAACTTCCAATAGATGTAGCAAGGTTAATTCTTTGAGATTCTCCACCAGATAAAGTATTTGATTTTCTATCTAATGTCAGGTACCCCAAACCAACTTCATTTAAATAATATAATCTACTTTTAATTTCTATAATTAATCGATCTGCGATACTATTATCTGCATTATTTAGTGTTACATTATCAAAAAAATTAATAGCCTGAATAATATTCATACTATTTATTTCAGCGATATTTTTATTTCCAAATTTTACAAAAAGAGCATCTTTTCTAAGTCTACTTCCCATACAATCATGACATCTAGTCTTTCCTCGATATCTTGCGATCAATACTCTATTTTGAATCTTATATTTATCGCTTTCAAGTTTTTTGAAGAATTGATTAATTCCTTTGCATTTTTCCTTTCCCTCCCATAATAGTAGCTTTTCTTCTTTAGTAAGATGTTTGTAGGGTTTATGTATAGGAAAATCATATTTTGAAGAACGCGAAATAAATCTTTCCTTCCAAATTTTAAGTTTTTCGCCATTCCAACATGCTACAACCCCACTATAAACAGATAACTCTTCATTTTGTATTACCTTTTCTTTGTCAATTCCTAGAACTGAACCATAGCCTTCACATACTTTACAAGCACCATATGGATTGTTAAATGAGAATAAATTTGTAGAAGGTTTTTCAAAAGTAATTCCATCTAATTCATACCTGTTTGAAAACAAAGCTAATTCTCCATCTATAAACAATGTGCATTCGCCATGTCCTTCAAAAAATGCAGTTTGAATTGAATCGGCTATCCTTGATTCATCAATTTCTTTTACTATTATAATACGGTCTATTACAATAAAAATTTCTTGGTTTGTAATTGATATTTGATTATTTATCAAATCTCTTATTTTATGAACTTTATTATTAAAAAATATTCTAGAAAATCCCTGTTGAATTAAAGAATTTAATAATTCATTGTTGTTTTTAATGCTTTTTGCTAATATTAAAACAATTGAATCTAATGTTTGTTTTTTAATAAAATCAACTACATCACTAATTTGGTGTTTTTTCACTTCATTGTTTGAAATTGGCGAGTAAGTCTTTCCAATTCTAGCAAAAAGTAATTTTAAGTAGTCATATATCTCAGTTGAGGTGCCGATTGTTGATCTTGGATTGTTAGTTGTTGTTTTCTGCTCAATAGCTATTGCTGGGCAAATACCTAATATTTCATCAACATCAGGTTTCTGAATTTTACCTAGAAATTGGCGTGCATATGATGATAGGCTTTCAATATACCTTCTTTGACCTTCAGCAAATAGTGTGTCAAATGCCAATGAAGATTTTCCACTTCCAGAAACTCCAGAGATAACTATTAGTTTGTTTTTGGGAATACTAATTGATATATTTTTTAGGTTATGTAATTTAGCACCTTTGATATCAATATAATCTCTAGTATTTTTTGTTTTTTCAGTCATTTGAATTTTGCCTAATTTGCAAACTTAAACAAATCCATTTGGATAATTAAAATTGATGCATTATATTTGTCAATAGAAATAATCAATAAAAAAACGCTTATAAGACAAACATTTACTTAAAATTTTATTAATCAAAAATAAGTATATGTTAGTTAGCGTTCTATCCGATAAAGATTTAATAAAGAACTATTTAGCAGGTGATAACTCATCATTTGAGATTTTGTTAAATCGTCATAAAAGTAGAGTTTATGCTTTTATAATGTCTAAAATAAAAAATAGAGATATTTCAGAAGATATTTTCCAAGATACCTTTATTAAGGTAATTAATTCACTTAAAAAGGGAAAATACAATGAAGAAGGGAAGTTTCTTCCTTGGATAATGAGAATCTCTCATAATCTTGTAATAGATCATTTTAGAAAAGAATCAAAAATTAAAAGTGTCAGACCAAATGATCAATTTAATATTTTTGATATTATCAAAGATGATAGTTTGTCTCAAGATGAGCAAATGATTAGAAAAAGAATTCATTTAGATCTCAATTTATTAATTGATGATCTTCCAATTGAACAAATGAATGTTTTAAGGATGAGATATTTTGAAGATATGTCTTTTAAAGAGATTTCAGCTAAAACTGGAGTTAGCATTAATACAGCTTTAGGTAGAATGAGGTATGCACTTATTAACTTGCGAAGCTTGGCAGAAGATAAAAATATTGACCTTTCTCATAAGTAGTTTAAATTATATATAATAAACTATTTTAATTTTCGTTATGGTGTTAATGAAAACTAAATTATTTATATATGAAAATAAACTCTACTACGAAATTATCAAAGATAATTGCATGTTCAAAATCTAAAAACACAGAATTTTCTGTCAAAAACTCTTCTTTAGAGCCGACTTCATACCCTAGAGAAAGTACAATTAATACTATTTTAGCTTATTCATATTCTGTAAAGCCTATCGTGTTAGAATCTGAAAAAGTGTATCTTTTTAATTTAAACTAATCTTATATTACTTGTATGTTTTCTTTTATTAATTTTGGTTAATGAAGAAAAAAGATAGGGTAAATAGATTTATTGAATATTTTTCAAAAAATCTTCCTGAAGCTAAGACAGAATTAGAATATAATAATGCTTTTGAACTTACAGTTGCAGTTGTTCTTTCTGCACAGTGTACTGATAAGAGAGTAAACATCATTACTAAGAATCTTTTTAAAAAAATGCCAACCGCAGAGATAATGGCAAGCTCTTCTGTTGATGAAATTTTTACTTTAATTAAATCTTGTTCATACCCACGTAATAAAGCTAAGCATCTTTTCGGATTATCAAATATGCTTATTAATGATTTTAATGCCAAAATTCCAAATAATAGTAAAGATCTTCAAATGCTTCCTGGAGTTGGAAGAAAGACTGCTAATGTAGTTGCCTCAGTATATTTTGATATTCCATCTATGCCTGTTGATACCCATGTCTTTCGAGTTTCTAATAGAATTGGCCTTGTTAACTCTGCAAAGACACCTCTTGATTGTGAAATGCAATTACTAAAGATAATTCCAAAGGATCTATTAAATATTGCTCATCACTGGCTCATTTTACATGGTAGATATACCTGTAAGGCTAGAAAGCCTAACTGTTCTGTATGTGGCGTCTCTTCTTCATGTAAATTTTTTAATAAAAAGAAATTTTGTTAATAAATCAAACTTGTTTTTTTTCTTGATTGCAAAAGATTTTCTGTACTTTGTATAAAATAATTATACTATGAGCAAAAAAGAGCAAACCGAAAAATTAAAAGTTTTAGAACTTACTATAGGTAAGTTAGAAAAATCTTATGGAAAAGGAGTATTAATGAAATTAGGAGATAAAGTTGTCGAAGATATTCCTTCAATACCAACTGGCTCAATAAATTTAGATTTAGCATTAGGTGTGGGGGGCTATCCACGAGGAAGAGTGGTGGAAATATATGGTCCTGAATCTTCTGGAAAAACAACTCTAACAATTCATGCAATAGCTGAAGTTCAAAGACAAGGAGGTTTGGCAGCATTTATTGATGCTGAACATGCATTTGATTCTTCATATGCTTCTGCTTTAGGAGTAGATATTGAAAATTTATATATTTCTCAACCTGATAATGGTGAACAAGCTCTTGAAATTGCTGATCATTTAATTAGTTCTGGTGCTGTTGATTTAGTAGTGATTGATTCTGTTGCTGCCCTTACCCCTAAATCTGAAATAGAAGGGGAGATGGGAGATAGTAAAATGGGTCTTCACGCTAGATTAATGTCACAGGCTTTAAGAAAACTTACAGCTACTATACATAAGACTAATTGTACTGTTATTTTTATTAACCAAATTAGAATGAAAATTGGTGTTATGTTTGGTAATCCAGAAACAACTACTGGAGGAAATGCATTAAAATTTTATTCTTCTGTAAGACTTGATATTAGAAGAATAGGGGCAATTAAGAATGGAGATGAAGTTATTGGAAATAGAACTAGAGTGAAGGTTGTTAAAAATAAAGTGGCACCTCCTTTTAGGAATGTTGAATTTGATATCATGTTTGGTGTAGGTATATCAAGATCAGGCGAATTGTTAGATAAAGCGACTGATTTAGATATAGTTAAGAAATCAGGTTCATGGTTTTCTTATGAAGATACTAAGCTAGGGCAGGGAAGAGATGCAGTAAAAAATATGATTGCTGATAATCCTGAACTTTCTAAAGAAATTGAGGATAAAATCAAAGAAGCTTTAACTAAAGATTAAAATGAATTATAAAATTGCAATATTTGCTTTTTTAACTATTATTTCTTGTACTTCTAAAAATGATAAAGAACAAAAATCAGAAATAATCATACTTTCTGAAAGAATTGCACAAAACCCTAGTGATGTTAATTTACTTTATGAAAGAGTTAGGTATAATCAATTAAAAGGAAATTTTGAATCTGCTTTGTATGATTTAAATGAAATCATATCTTTAGATTCTTCAAATTTTGAAAATCATTTAAATATAGCCAAGTTATATCTAGATTTATCAAGGGATGGTTCTTCTAATTATAAATACCCGTCTCTTGTAAAAGCACATGTCAAAAAAGCAATTGAAATTAATGAAGAAAGTTTTGAAGCGTATGCGATCAATGGAGAACTTCTTTTAGCATATTATAATTTCGAAGAAGCTATTGATAACTTTAATACTTCTTTAGCAATCAACTACAATCAAGAGAAAACACATATGCTTATGGGTTATGCATTTAAGCAACTAAAGCGATATGATAATGCTATTAATTGTTTTAGAAATGCTGTTAATATAAATCCTGATTTTTTTGAGGCTCATGTTCAGTTAGGACAAACTTTTCATTTGTTAGGAGACACTAATGCAATTAATTACTATAACAATGCTTTAAATATTAATTCAGATGATGAGTTAACATTATACAATAAAGCACTATTCTTTCAAAGTAAATTAGATTGGAATAATGCATTAGAATCTTATGCTTCATTACATAGAATAAGTCCCTTTCATAGTAGTGGTCATTATAATATTGGTTTTATACATATGGAGTTAGGTCTTTATGATATAGCTACAAATAATTTTTCTGACGCTATTTATTCTAATTCTGAATTTTATGAAGCGTATTATTCAAGAGGTATATGCTTTGAGACTTTAGGAAACATAAAGCAAGCAGAATCTGATTATACTAGAGCTATTGAAATTAAACCTGATTACGAATTTGCAATTGAAGCGCTAAATAATTTAAGAAATAATAACATCATTTATAATTAATAACATGACATTACAAGAAAAGATAAATATTGATATTAGAGAAGCTATGAAAGAAAAAAATGCAGATAAGTTAGCTGCTCTAAGATCAGTGAAATCTGCTATTATGCTAGAAGCAACAAAAGAAGGAATTTCTCAGGTTTCAGATGTAATTTCTTTGAAGTTAATTGCTAAGCTAGTCAAGCAAAGGAAAGATTCTGCAATTATTTATGAAAATCAAGATAGACACGATCTTGCTGTTGACGAAATAAATCAGATGAAGTTTTTAGAATTTTATTTGCCTACTCAAATGAATGATGATGAAATAAAAATAGTTGTTAAAGAAGTCATAAGAAAATCCGGAGCTAATTCTATGAAGGATATGGGAAAGTGTATGGGGATTCTAATTGGTAAACTAGATGGTGTAGCTGATAGCGCTACAATTTCGAAACTAGTTAAGGACGAGTTGTCTTAGTGTGGTATGTTTAAAAAGTAGGTAAACTTATGTTTACCTACTTTTTTATTTTTATTTTACTTTATCAATTACTGATTTAAAGGCTTTAGGATGATTCATTGCTAAGTCAGCTAAAACTTTTCTGTTCAGTTCAATTCCATTTGCATGAATTTTACCCATAAATTGAGAGTATGACATGCCATATAGCCTACTTCCTGCATTAATTCTTTGTATCCATAATGCTCTGAAAGTTCTCTTTTTATTTTTTCTGTCTCTGTATGCATACTGCATACCTTTCTCTACAGCATTTTTAGCAACTGTATGAACGTTTTTTCTTCTTCCAAAGTAACCTTTGGCTGCTTTTAAAATTTTGTCTCTTCTAGCTTTAGCTGCTACTGAGTTTACTGATCTTGGCATAATTTATTGTTTTTTGGTAGATAGTGGCTTAAAGCTCTTATTTGAACTAAATACCTGGTTGATAACCTTAGTTTAGTTTCATTATATTCCTAACTGTAATTTAATACTTTTTGTATCTGCTTTTGATACATATTCGGTTTTAGTCAGGTTGTGCTTTTGTTTAGTTTCTTTTTTTGTCAAGATGTGAGACTTAAACGCTTGCTTTCTTTTTAATTTTCCAGAGCCGGTTAATTTAAACCTTTTTTTTGCTCCAGCTTTTGTTTTCATTTTTGGCATTTTCTTTGTTTTTTATTTCTTCTTTTTTGGTGCAATAATCATTATCATTTTTTTTCCATCTAGCTTTGGCATTTCCTCAACTACTCCAAATTCTTCAAGAGCTTGTGCTAATTTTAAGAGGAGTATTTGTCCTTGTTCCTTGAAGATGATTGTTCTTCCTCTAAAGAAAACAAATGCCCTTACTTTTGCTCCATCTTTAAGAAAACTCTTGGCATGTTTTAATTTAAATTCAAAATCATGATCTCCAGTATTGGGGCCAAACCTTAACTCCTTTATTACAACTTTTTGTGCTTTACTTTGTATTGTTTTAAGTTTCTTTTTTTGATCGTAAATAAATTTCTTATAATCTATAACTTTACATACAGGAGGATCAACATTTGGTGAGATTTCAACTAGATCTAAATTAAGATTCTTTGCTATTTTTATTGCTTCGTCTAATGAACAAATTTTTGGTTCAACTTTATCTCCTACCATTCTGACAAATGCTGCTGTAATTTCTCTATTTGTTTTGTGTAATTTTTTTGGAATTACTCTACCTCTATATGGTCTTCTAATTGCGATCTTATTATTTTTTAATTATTAAACGTTATTAATTTATTTATTTCTTCTTTTATTAAATCTTTAAGCTCTGATGTTAACATGTTTCCTAAATTTTCTCCTCCATGCCTACGAACAGATATGCTTTCTTCATTTTCTTCTCTCTCTCCAACAATGATAATATAAGGCTTTTTAGAAACTTCAGCATCTCTAATTTTTCTTCCTGTAGTTTCAGCTCTAAAATCTATCGGGCCGCAAATATCGTATTTTTTTAGAAATTTAGATACTTTTTTTGCATAATCATGATATTTTTCACTAATAGGTAAAATAATAAACTGATCTGGTGCAAGCCATATAGGAAAATTACCACTACAATGTTCAATAAGAATTGCGACAAATCTCTCCATTGATCCAAATGGTGCTCTATGGATCATAACTGGTCTATGCTTTTGATTATCTGCACCTGTATATTCTAATTCAAACCTTTCTGGTAGATTATAATCAACTTGAATTGTACCAAGTTGCCACTCTCTAAAGAGTGCATCTTTTACCATAAAATCTAGTTTAGGTCCATAAAAGGCTGCCTCACCATATTCAATTACTGTTTCTAGCCCTTTTTCTTTGGCTGCTTCAATTATAGAATTTTCAGCTTTAGTCCAGTTTTCATCAGAACCAATGTATTTTATTTTATTTTTTGGATCACGTAATGAGATTTGAGCTTTGTAGTTTGAAAATCCTAGAGCTTTAAAAACATATAGTACAAGATCAATCACTGCTATAAATTCTTGTTTTACTTGATCTGGTCTTACAAATAAATGTGCATCGTCTTGAGTAAAGCCTCTTACGCGTGTCAGGCCATGTAATTCTCCAGATTGTTCATAACGGTAAACTGTCCCAAATTCAGCAAATCGAACTGGAAGATCTCTATACGAATATTGTTTTGTTTTGTATATCTCGCAATGATGTGGACAGTTCATTGGCTTTAAATAAAATTCTTCTCCTTCATTAGGTGTTTTTATTGGTTGAAACGAATCTTCCCCATACTTTTCATAATGACCAGAACAAACATATAAGTCCTTATTGCCAATGTGTGGGGTAATTACTGGTAAATATCCTGCTTGAGTTTGTGCTTTTTTAAGAAAATTTTCTAATTTTTCTCTTAATTGTGCTCCTTTAGGAAGCCATAACGGTAATCCTTGACCAACTTTTTGTGAAAAGGTAAAAAGTTCCATTTCCTTCCCAAGTTTTCTGTGGTCTCGTTTCTTCGCTTCTTCTAATAGATCAAGATGAGCAATAAGCTCTTTTTGTTTTGGGAATGATACTCCATAAATTCGTGTCAATTGTTTTCGCTTTTCATCTCCTCTCCAATAAGCTCCAGCAATATTTAATAATTTTACTGCTTTTATCTTACCTGTAGAAGGAATGTGAGGGCCTTTACAGAGATCAGTAAAATTACCTTGCTTATAGAATGTTATATCTCCATCTTTTAGTTCTTCGAGTAATTCTAATTTATATTCATCTCCCTTTTTATTGAAAAAATTTAGCGCATCTTGCTTTGAAATATAATATCTTTCAAAGGACAATTTTTGAGAAGCTAGTTCTTTCATTTTCTTCTCAATTTTAGGCAATTCTTCTAAAGTAAGAATATGATTTCCAAGATCAACATCGTAATAAAATCCATTATCTATAGCAGGACCTATTCCAAGTTTGACACCTGGGTATAGAGCTTCTAGTGCTTCAGCTAAGATATGAGCAGAGGAATGCCAGAAACTCATTTTACCTTCATCGTCATTCCAAGTGTGTAGAATTAATGATGCGTCTGTATTAATTGGTCGATTAACATCCCATACTTCACCATTAACGCTAGCACACAAGATATTTCTGGCTAATCCTTCAGAAATATTCATTGCAATATCCATTGATGATGTTCCTGGATTTACATTTTTAATGCTTCCGTCTGGTAAGGTAATATTAATCATTAATAAATTTTTAATTCACAAATATAGCAAGTAGATTCTATTTTAAGATGTATACTTAAACTAATATTTCAATTTCTAAAAGTGTAATATAAAAATTCTAATTACAAATATCATCTGTAGATTAATTAAAATATAAGCAGATTTTAGCTTTGTATTATGCCTGGGTTATATGCTTTTGTAATTGGGGCATTATTTGCTGCATTAATCCCCATCGAAATTACTTCTCTAGTTTGAGTAGGATCAATAATAGCATCTATCCACAGCCTAGATGCTGCATAAAATGGAGAAGTTTGCTCTTTATATTTCTTTGTAATGGTATCTAGTATTTTACTCTCTTTTTTCTCATTAATTTCTTCGCCTTTATTTTTTAATGATGCTTTTTCAATCTGTAATAAAACTTTAGCAGCTTGTTCTCCTCCCATAACAGCTATTTCTGCTGTTGGCCATGCTACAATTAGTCTTGGGTCATATGCTTTTCCACACATTGCATAGTTGCCTGCCCCATAAGAGTTTCCGATAATTACAGTGAATTTTGGCACAACAGAATTTGCCATAGCATTTACCATTTTAGCGCCATCTTTAATTATTCCTCCGTGTTCTGATTTAGAACCAACCATAAATCCAGTCACGTCTTGAAGAAAAACTAAAGGTATTTTCTTTTGATTACAATTTGCAATAAATCTGGCTGCCTTGTCAGCTGAATCAGAGTAGATAACTCCACCAAATTGGGTTTCACCTTTTTTGTCTTTTATTATTTCTCGCTGATTAGCTACAATACCGACTGCCCAGCCATCAATTCTAGCATAGCCACAAATTATTGTTTTTCCATATCCTTCTTTATATTCATCAAAATCTGAATTATCTGAAAGACGTTTAATTATACTTTTCATGTTATATGGTTTTGCTCTATTTCTGTGAACTATACCATAAATCTCTTTTTCATTCATTTTTGGATTTACTGGTTTATTTCTATTAAAACCAGCCTTTTCATTACTTCCAATTTTATTTATAATGTTTCGTATTTTATCTAATGCATCCTTGTCATTTTTTGCTTTATAATCGGTAACTCCTGATATTTCGCAATGTGTTGAAGCTCCCCCCAAGGTTTCGTTATCAATAATTTCACCAATCGCAGCTTTTACAAGGTAACTTCCAGCAAGAAAAATCGATCCTGTTTTATTTACTATAAGTGCTTCGTCACTCATTATTGGTAAATATGCACCACCTGCAACACAAGCTCCCATAACAGCAGAAATTTGTGTAATTCCCATTGAACTCATCTTTGCATTATTACGGAAAATTCTTCCAAAATGTTCTTTGTCAGGAAATATTTCATCTTGCAAAGGAAGAAAAACACCAGCACTATCAACTAGGTAAATTATTGGCAGTCTATTTTCCATTGCAATTTCTTGCATTCTTAAATTCTTTTTAGCTGTAATTGGAAACCAAGCTCCTGCTTTTACAGTTGCATCGTTTGCAATTACAACACATTGCCTGTTACTTACAAATGTAATTCCGGCAACTACACCAGCTGATGGACATCCACCATATTCTTTATACATCCCATCTCCAGCAAAAGAGCCTATCTCTAAAAAATCTACATTGTTGTCTTTTAAGTAATCAATTCGTTCTCTTGCAGTAAGCTTACCTTTGTCGTGTTGTTTTTTAATTTTATTCTTTCCACCTCCCAAACAAATATTGGCATGCTTTCTTTTCATTTCAGAGATAAGTAATCTCATCCTATCATCATTTTTATTAAATTCTAAGTCCACTATGTTTTTTTTTCAAAAATAAAGAAATGAAATTATAAATTGTATTATTAGGCTTTACTTATCAGAAAAATTAAATATTAATCTTAATTTGTAATTGATGAAGATAATCTAAACTTTCTGGGCCCATGTTGAAAAGTAAGTCAATTATTGATAAATTATTAATAAACTTATGTTTTTCCATAAAGACTTGATCATACTTTATAGTATTTATTTTTATTGCATTATTGTCTCTGAGATCAGTAAAATCTCCTGTTCTGTTATAAATAGAATTGTAGGTATTTGTAAATTTTATTTTTAATAATGCTAAAATTTCTTTTTGCAGATTATTATTAAAATCAATAAGATAGTCTTCTTTTTTTAGAAAATATGGCTTCAATTTATCTTTATAATATTCGAAAAATGGGGAGGAATTATATGATGAAATAATTGACTTCCAATGATTCTTTTGCCAATTTTCTGCATATGATATTTTAATGTTTGAGATTTTTGTTTGAGATTTTTTTTTACTATTTATTGGTATTGATAAGCTTAACCTACCATTTGTATTCATTATATCACACCTATTTCTAATGCTTTTTTTAATAAAATGCTCATGATATTCGATCATACTATTATTCTGCTTTAATAGAATCGCATAGTAGCTAATTGGAGCTAAATATGCTGTCGATAATAGAGGCTTATTTAACACTAGTGAATAAACGGTTCCATCTTACTTTCTTTAACCCTTTAGCATTTTTATCCCAACTCATCCAAATAAAAAGTGCTTTCCCTACTATGTGATTTTCTGGAACAAATCCCCAAAATCTACTGTCTGCCGAATTATGTCGATTATCACCCATCATCCAGTAATAATTCATTTTGAAAACATAATTTTCAGACAGTTTATCGTTAATATAAATTTGATTGTCAATTATTTCAAGTTTATTGTTTTCATATCTTTCTATGATATCTTTATAAATTAATAAATTAGTTATTGTTAAATCTACCTTGGCACCAGCTTCTGGAATTTTGATAGGACCGAAATTATCTATGTTCCAAGCGTAATTTTCATTGTGAGGAAAAATATAATTTGCAAAAACCCCTTTTTTTTCTACTTTTCTTTTTATTGAGCTAATATTTGAGAAACTTGCTAATGCATCACGATTTTCATTTGTTAGTGATAAGTTGTATTCATTTCTATTACGTCCACGCCCTCCTTCCGTGATATCATATTTTTCACGTAGAATATTTGGATTTAATCCAGTACCATTTGTCATAAGTTTGTAGTGCCATTGATTCTTAACTCCTTTAAACAATTCTTGTGCAGTACCATTAACTATTAATTCTGATTCAGTTAGTTCTAATATGTCACCAGGAATACCAACACATCTTTTTACATAGTTTTCTTTTTTGTCAATTGGTCGGCCCAGCTTCTCAGCCGGCCAATTAAAGACAACACAATCATTTCTTTTGATTTTTCCAAGCCCTTTCATTCTATGATACGGAAATTTCAAGGATTCTGAATATGATTTTATACCAAAAAAAGGCACAGTATGATGTACAAGAGGTACAGCTATAGGAGTCATTGGAACTCTAGGTCCGTATGCAACTTTACTAACAAATAAGAAATCTCCAATTAGCATTGATTTTTCCATCGAAGATGTTGGAATTGTATACGCTTCAATCAAAAAAGTACGTAAAATTGTAGCAGCAATTATAGCAAACCCAATTGCATCAATCCAAGATCTAAATTCACTTTTGCTCTTGCTCTTTTTTTTCTCTTTCTTTTTCCAAAACTGCCATGAAATTGTCTCCCAAAACAAAATATCACCAGCAATTAGAGGTACGAAATAAAGCCATTCACCCTCAATACTATATACAAATACACACCATATAATAGTTGCTAAAATAAATGAGATAATTTTAAATGACTTGCCAAGTAATTGCTTTATTGATTTCATGTTTTTATTTGATTATATCATTCATATTAAACACACCTTTCTTTCCTATTATCCATTCAGCTGCTAAAATAGCACCTTTAGCGAAACCTTCTCGGTTTTTAGCTGTATGTTTTATTTCGATCTCATCATTTAATGATGAATAATTAATTCGATGTGTTCCTACAGTATCCTTAACTCGTTGACTTTTTACAGTTATATTTTTTTTATTTATGGTATCAATATCTTGTTTTAATGTTATTGATGTTCCACTTGGAGAATCAATTTTATCTGTGTGATGAATTTCATTAATAGTACAGTCATATTTATATTGTTGCATTAATTTAGCTAGAATTTTATTTAGTTGAAAAAAAATGTTAACTCCGATACTGAAATTAGATGAATATAGGAAGGCACCTTTTTTTTTGGTACATAAGTTTTCAATTTCAGACTTCCTATCCAACCAGCCAGTAGTTCCAGATATAACAGGTATATCACTACAAATCGCATGTGTAATATTCTTAAAAGCTGAATCAGGAGTACTAAAATCAATAGCAACATCTGCATTAGAAAGATCAAGGGTTTCAATAGATGTTTTTGAGTCAGAGCAACATACAATAGAATGTCCTTTTAGAGAAGCTAATTCATTAATTTTCTTGCCCATTTTCCCATTTCCTAATAGTGCTATTTTCATGTCTCAAAAGTATAAACTATATTGTTAATTTAATGAAAAAAATACAATTGATTAAAGATTGAATGATAATTGTATGCCAGAAGATTTAGAATGCATAAAATATATTGGTTTAATATTCATTGATAAATCTTCAGATACATCAAAACTAAAAAGATGTGCACTTACTGAAGCATCAATAATATTTAAAAGATAGGTTAGCGTAAATAGTAAGGTTGATACCTCACGATTTCTTCTGTAAAAATCTGTAAGTGTTACTAAATCTTGATTTGAATATTCTCCTTGAAATTGATCAGTGTTATTATCATTATTTATTCTGTTTAAATAGGTGGATCTGTAGAGTTTATACTGATCGTTATTTTGTTTAATGTAATACGCAGATGCAATAAGTCCAGAATAAATTATTGGTATTTTCCAATATTTTTCAGTGTAGATTTGGCCTGCACCAGGAATTATTGCAGAATAAAGAGATGCTTTTTTAGCATTCTTACTTTTAAAACTTTGAGCGGACACTAATATGCTTAAGAAAAAGAAACACAAGAAAAGTGATTTTTTTTTCAAAATCAAATTATTTATTTAGAAGATTAATTAAATCAGTTAGCCCTTTTTCATTACTAAAAGGAATTATGAGTTTTCCTTTTCCATTTTCATTATATCTTAGTTCAAGGGAAGTATTAGTTTTCTTAGATAAATCATGTATAATTTTTTGATATTTAAATGGCACTGTATATTTAGATGGTTTAACTTTCGAAATTTGTTTGTATGTTTTTGATGAGAACTCTTTTGAGAGTTGTTCTACTTCTCTAACTGAGTAGCCATTTTCTATAATATCATAAAATAAATTAATTTGTGATTCCTCTGATTTAATGGAGACTAGTGATCTAGCATGTCCATTACTTATTTTACCATTTATTAATGCTTTCTGTATTTCGTTAGGTAGTTTTAGAAGTCGTAAAAAATTTGATATTGTACTTCTGTTTTTTCCAACTCGTTCACTACATTCTTCTTGTGTAAGATTTATTTCATCTATAAGTCGTTTATAACTTAGAGCAACTTCAATTGGATTTAGATTTTCACGTTGAATATTTTCAACCAAAGCCATTTCAAGCATTTGTTGATCATTAGCTATTCTAATGAATGCTGGTATTTTTGTAAGTCCTGCTAATTGAGATGCTCTAAATCTTCTTTCTCCAGAAATTAACTGATACTGTTGCTCTTTCATTTTTCTAACAGTTATAGGCTGTATAACTCCTAAATTTTCAATAGATGTAGCAAGCTCATTTAATTTTTCTACATTGAAATCTGTTCTTGGTTGGAAAGGATTAGTTGTTATGTGACTTAAGTTAACTTCATGAAATTTTCCTAAATTTTCTGCTGTTGTCGTTTGGTTTTCTACTTTCGTATTTGATGAAATATCTGTAATATTAGTTCCTAATATTGATGCTAGCCCTCTTCCTAATGCTCCTCTCTCTTTGCCCATAAATATTATTTAGTAATCGTTAATTTCTGTAACAACTCATTTGCCAAATTAAGATAGTTTATAGCTCCCTTACTTGCAACATCATGAATAACTATTGTTTCTCCAAAAGATGGAGATTCACCTAATCTTACATTTCTGTGAATAATAGTTTTGAAAACCATGTCTTGAAAGTGAGTTTTAACTTCTTCAACAACCTGGTTTGCTAGTCTTAATCTAGTATCATACATAGTAAGTAGTAAGCCCTCAATTTGTAGGTCTATATTAAATCGTTGCTGAACGATTTTGATTGTATTAAGTAGCTTTCCTAGTCCTTAGAGCAAAATATTCACATTGAATAGGTACTATTACACTATCTGAAGCAGATAATGCGTTTAAAGTTAATAAGCCTAATGAAGGAGCGCAATCAATAATAATATAATCAAATTGATCTTTTATTAAAGTCAATGCATTTTTCATTTTATATTCTCTTTCAATACTTTCAACTAGTTCTATTTCTGCACCAACTAAATTAATTGATGCTGGAAGTAGAAATAAATTTGGACTTTTAGTACTTATAATACAGTCACTAGTTTCTGCTTTGCCAATTAAGCATTCGTATATGCTGTTTGTAATGTTATTTGCATCAAAACCAACACCTGAAGTTGAATTTGCTTGCGGATCTGCATCAACTAACAAGACCTTCTTTTCAAGAACTCCTAAGCTTGCTGCTAAATTAATAGCTGTTGTAGTCTTTCCAACACCGCCTTTCTGATTTGCGATAGAGATTATTTTTCCCATTACTAGAATTAATTTTTAAAGTATAAAGGTAAGAGATATTTATATGCTTTTAACTTATCAAGCTTAATAAATTATTAACAAATAGAAATCTTTTTTATGTTCTAAATTGAATTATTTTGAGTTTCATTGATTTTGTAGTAAATTCCTTTTTTCTGAATAAGATCCTCATGTGATCCGCGTTCAACTATTTCACCATTATTTAAAACTATTATATTGTCACAATGTTTAATTGTTGAGATTCTATGGCTGATTAGAATTGATGTTTTTCTTTTGGTTAATTTTTTTAAATTTCTTAATATTTTTTGTTCTTTTTTAGCATCTACAGCTGATAAACAATCATCAAAGATATATAAATCAGGATTTTTATAGAATGTACGTGCAATTGCTAATCTTTGTCTTTGTCCTCCTGAAAGCTTTACACCTCTTTCACCTATTATTGTATTGTAACCTTGTGAGAAGTTTGTAATTTCATCAAATATTTCTGCTTTTTTTGATGCGTTTATTATTTCTTGATCTGTTTTTTTATTTGAAGAGAATGATATATTTTCGCTAATAGCGCCTGAAAATAAATATCCATCCTGAGGAACATATCCAATTGATGATCGTAGGTTGTAAAGATTTAGATCTTTTAAATCTTTATCTCCTAATGATATTTTTCCTCTGTTTGGGTCATATAATCTACAAACAAGATTTGCAATTGTTGATTTTCCGCTACCTGTTTTACCAAATATCCCAAGCGACTCCCCTTCTTTAATTACGAAATTAATTTTGTTTAGTGCTTTAATTTTTGTGTCATTATGTATAAATGAAACATTTTTGAAATGTAAATCACCCTCTATTTTTGAATTATTTTTAGATTTATTCTTAATTTCAGGCTTTTTTAGTAAGAAGTTGTTTATTCTTTTTTGTGATGCGGCAGCTCTTTGAATTATTGACGTAATCCATCCTAATGAAGCAACTGGCCAAGCTAACATATTAACATATATAATGAATTCAGCAATATTTCCTGTTGTTATGTTTCCACTATAGCTTTCCATTCCACCAACGTAAATAATAAATATTGTACTCATTCCAATCATTGTGACAATTAATGGAAAGAAAATAGCTTCAATTTTAACTAGATTTATTTGTTTAGATGTGTATTGCTTACATGCTTTCAGAAACATGAGCCATGAATTTTTTTCATTGTTAAATGACTTTATTATCTTAATACCTGAAAATGTTTCTTGTGATATAGTCGTCAAGGCAGATAATTGTTCTTGTACTCTTTCACTCTTTTTATTTATTTTAGTACTTACTATATATATTAAGCAAGCTAAAATTGGTAAAGGAATTAGTACATATAATGTAAGTTTATGACTTACACTCATCATTTTGCTTATAACTAAGTAAAACAAAATCGTTGTATTGATACCATACATAATTGCAGGTCCTAAATACATTCTCACTCTGGTCACGTCTTCTGAAATCCTGTTCATTAAATCACCTGTTTTGTTTTTGTTGTAAAAACTAATACTTAAGTTTTGATATTGATTGTAGATTTCATTTTTTAAATCAAATTCAATTTTTCTACTCATAACAATTATCGTTTGTCTCATGAAGAACATAAACAGTCCTTTCAGCAATGCAAATGAGATTATAAGTGCACTGTATTTTATTAAAGTGAAATAAATCACTGAATTAGAGTTGCTATCTTTGCTAATATTTTCCGATACAAAATCAAATGCTTTTCTTACAAACTCTGCAGGATATAGAGCAAATAAATTAGCAATTAAAATAAATAATCCGCCAATTATTAGTGAATTACGATAATTCCAAAGAAATTTGTTGAGATATTTTAAGTTTTGCATGAATTGAGTAAATACTTTAAATGATTTGCCAAAAATAATAAGTAAATTCGCGACCGCTTTAAAAATATGATTTATTTCACATAGAATTTGAGTTATTAAATTAAATAAGAATAAAAACTGACATATTTATGAAAACAGCCAATTCACCAGATACAAAGTCTAAAGATATTTTATCAATCAAAAAAATTATCGTTTCAGGACATGAAAATGTAGTGTATTGTGAAGATAAGGATACTGGTCTTAAAGCAATTATTGCAATTCATGATACAACACTGGGACCTGCTTTAGGTGGAACCAGGATGTGGAATTACTCTAGTAAAGAAGATGCTCTAAATGATGTTTTAAGGCTTTCTAGAGGAATGACTTATAAAGCAGCGATTTCTGGTCTTAAATTAGGAGGGGGGAAAGCTGTTATTATTGGAGATTCGAAAACCCAAAAAGATAAAAAATTGATGTGTAAATTTGGTCAATTTGTTGATAGTCTAAATGGAAGATATATAACTGCAGAAGATGTTGGTATGAGCACTAAAGATATGGAGTATGTTAGGTCAGAAACAAAGCACGTTACTGGTATTCCTGAAAGTATGGGTGGTAGCGGGGATCCTTCTCCTGTTACAGCTTACGGAGTTTACATGGGTATGAAAGCGGCAGCTCAATTTAAATGGGGTAACAATAATTTAAAAGATAAAAGAATATTAATTCAAGGTGTTGGTCATGTTGGGGAAAATTTGTTAATGCATTTAACAAATGAAGGTGCATCAGTGATTATTAATGATATAAATAAAGAACACCTAAGCAATATTTCGAAAAAATATAATGCTAAAATAGCATTAGATGAAAATATTTATGATTTAGATATTGATATTTATGCTCCATGTGCGTTGGGAGCAACTGTTAACCCTGATACAATAAGCAGATTAAAATGTGATATAATTGCCGGAGCAGCTAATAATCAATTAGCCGATGAAGATAGAGATGGAAAATTATGCTTAGATAAAGGAATCTGTTATGCACCAGATTTTCTAATAAATGCTGGTGGATTAATTAATGTTTACTCTGAAATTAATGGTTATGATAGAGATCATTCTATACAACAAACTAGAGAAATTTATGAAACAACATTGGAAATATTGAAAAAAGCAGATAATGAAGGTATTCCTACTAATGATGCAGCTCTTAAAATAGCTAAGCAACGAATATCTAATAAAAACAAATAAATTATTAATGCTTAGCAGAAGACATATTAGAATAAAGGTAATGCAATCTTTGTATTCCTTTCTATCAACAAAAGATAGCCAATTACCACTTGCTGAGAAAGCAATGCTAAAGCATTTTAATGAAGTTGTAGAACTTAAATTAGTTGTTTTATCTTTGCTTATTGAAATAGTCAAGTACGCGAATAATTTTTATGAAGATGGTAAAAAGAAACATCTTCCTAATTCCTCAGACTTAGATCCAAACACTAAATTTGTTAACAACAAAATTGTTTGTTTAATTAGAGAGAACGACTCTTTAATGACAAGAATTTCTAAAGTTTCAGGAATTTGGTTGAATAACGATCATGATATTGCACGTAAGTTATTTAATGTAATTATTAAATCAGATCTTTATATTAATTATTTAGGATCTCAAAACTTATCACTCAAATCAGAAAAGAAGTTTATTATTGATTTATTAAACGATTTTGTCCTAAATCATGAACTCGTCCATCATATTCTTGAAGAAAGAAGTATTTATTGGATTGATGATTTACCATTTATTGCAACTATTATTTTTGGTGATATTAAAGATGATTTAAACTTTAATCCAAGTTTAGCTTTTAAAGATAAAACAGACAAAGAATTTGCAGTAGCTCTTTTTAGAAATACAATAGTTAATAATTCAGATTACGAAAAAATTATTGAAAAATTTGCTAAAAACTGGGAGCTAGATAGAATAGCTAAAATGGATCAACTTTTTCTTAAAATGGCTTTCGCAGAGATATTATTAATGCCAAATTTACCTGTGAAAGTATCAATGAATGAATACATTGAAATCTCAAAATATTATAGCACAGAAAAAAGCAAATTATTTGTTAATGGTTTGTTAGATAATTTTGTAAAAACTTTTACTAGAGATGGAAAGATTAAGAAATCAGGAAGAGGATTAGTTTAATGAATAAAGATATTATGAAATTAGTTTGCATTTGTTTTCTTGCTATTGCTTTTACTTCTTGTTTAAATGATAATAGTGAAAAAATAACTGTTGATTTAGTTCAGAACCCTACTTCTGCTAAACAACTACAAAAAGATATTAAAGCGCCCATTATATCAATTATGAAGGATTTTTTTGATTTTGGAGAGCTTAATCAGAATGAATCAATTAAGACTGAATTCATAATCAAAAATATAGGAAATGCTCCACTGTTAATAAGATCAGTTAAAGCAAGTTGCGGTTGTACTGTTCCGGAATGGCCTAAAGAATTAATAGATGTTGGAGCTACAGCAAAAATAAAAGTTACATTTAATAGTGGTAGCAAAAAAGGAAAACAAAACAAAACAATTACCTTGATAACTAATGCAATTCCAAGTACCAAGGTTTTATTAATTAAAGGAACTATATTAGTCTCCTAAAATTTTTTAATATGATATTATTACAAGCAACTGGTTCAGGTATGAGTTCATTAATTATGTTTGGAATGATTTTTGCGGTCATGTATTTTTTTATGATCCGTCCACAAATCAAGAAACAAAAAAAAGAGAACGAATATCGTTCAAATCTTAAGAAAGGTGATCGAGTTATAACTATAGGAGGTATTCATGCTAAGATTACAGAAGTTAAAGATGAAACCTTACTGGTTGAGGTTACTTCAGGAGTCTTTTTGAAAATTGAAAAGACTGCTGTCTCTATTAGCAGAAAAGCTGAAATTGATCAAAAATGATTGCAGATAACTTAAAAAAACTATTGATTTTTTTTAAGTTATCAATAACTAACAAGAAATTCAGTTCTTATTTTTTTTTCTTTATAGTTTCTTTATCATTTTGGTTTCTTACAGTGTTGTCAAAAACACATGAAACAACCATAGTTATTCCTGTAAGTTATTATAACTATCCAAATGATTTGATCGCAGTTGATTCTCTATTAGATTATATTGAAGTACGTGTTAAGTCTTCTGGAATTTCAATTGTAACATTTAATCTATTTAATAATTCTCAGATAGATCTAAATTTAAATTTGGCTAATTCGAAGCCAAAAGGTAATAATACTGAACTATTTTTCAATCTTAATTCAAATCGACAGAAAATTTCTTTTATTCTTGGTCCCTCTTTTGAGATATTGGATGTCAGTCCAAGTAAAATAAATTTAAATTTTGCTAAAAGAGCAAATAAATATGTGCCAATTGACTTAGAATATGATATCACTTTGAAGCAATCATTTTGGTTCTCTTCTAAAATTTCGATGAGTAGTAACAAAGTTCTTATTTTTGGCGAACAAGATGCATTAGATTTAATTGATAATATTTCAACATCTAAATTAGTAATTACTAATTTAGATACAAGCTGTTTTAGAAGTGTTCCATTAAATATTCCAGAAGGAATATTTTGTAATTCATCAGATGTTTTTGTTGATATTAAAGTTGGTTCTTATGTTGAAGATAATATCTTAAAAAAAGTTAGTATTAGAAATCTTGAAGCAGATTATAATTTAAAACTCTTTCCTAGCAATGTTGTAATTACTTTGCGAGTTTCTAAAGAGAATTTTTCTTTATTAGAAACTGATTTTTTAGAAATATTTGTTGATGCAAGTAGATTAATGAATCAGAAATATCTAGAGGTAAAATTTGAGAAATTACCAAATGGTGTTAAAATAGAACGAATTTACCCTAACCAACTAGAGTATCTTTTAATTAAGGATTAGTTATCTCACAACTTATTGCATAATGATCAGAAAGTATTAAATTATGAGTTTTGAAGTTTATGCTATTTATATGTTTATCATGCATTATGTAGTCAATTCTCAATGTAGGGATTTTCACATAAGAATTTCCTGTTCCTTTTCCTGAAAGACAAAATGCATCAGATAATTCTCCTTTTATTTTATTGTAAGAATATGACATAGGTGTGTCATTAAAGTCTCCACACAAAATAACAGGGTAGGGGCTTGAGTCTATGTGCTTACGTATTATTGAGGCCTCATTTGCTCTCTTTTTAAAGCTGACTCTCATACGCTCAGAAATACCAAGTAGTCCTTTTTTTATCTCACTTTTTTTTGGTCTATATATAAAAGAATAATCAGATGAATTAAACCAGTTGCTTGCTAAATGTAAGTTATATACTCTTAAAGTATCTTCTTTAACTACAATATCAGAAAAGATACATATGTTATTCATTTTTTTACCTTTAATTGTAACTGTTTCTTTGTTGATTTGGTTGTATTTACTGTAGATAGCCATATGCGATTTGCTTTTCATATTTTGATTTCCAAGATGATAGTATTTGTAATTTAAAGAAGGTATTGTATCTTTTACAAAAAACTCTTGAATACAGACTATATCAGCTGACTCTTTATCAATAAAGTTAGAAATTTTATTGTATACCTTATCTTCATCTAACCAATTATACTTGTTAAATAATCGTACATTATAGGATAGTATTTTTAGATTTGATTTTTCTTCATTTTGTTTTTTTGAATTCAAACCAATAAAACTACTAACATTACTAATTCCAAAAAGTAGAATAATAATATTAGGCCAAACTTGTCTTTTTAATCCTACTAGCCAATAGATTAAAAATAAAATGTTGATCAGGTATAAGATTGGGTATAATAATCCAGTAAAAGATATTGGCAAGAAAGCATTTGGGTTTATAAACTTTGATAAGTATGAAAGTACCAGCAAAAATAAACTTATTGAATTAAGTAAAAACAGGAATTTATTTATAATGGATAATTTTTTCATTTACTTTTTACTTGCTTTGAATAGAAGGGCTTTCTCTTCTTTGCTCAAGCTATCATACCCTGAATTTGCAATTTTTTCTAGAATTTCGTCAACTTCTTTCTGAACTCTTGATTTATTTGAATTGTATTCATAATCAGTTTTTGGTCTTCTGTGAACTGTCTTTAGATTGCTTTTTGGTTTAAATGTGTTTGACAATTTTTGAAGAAAAGATGAAAAATTATCACTAATATCTCTTCCTTTCCTTATTTGATAAATATAGAAATATCCAAATATTGCACCACCAATGTGTGCAATATGCCCACCCGCATTTTCTTTTGGAATACTTAAAATATCCATAGTGATCATAAAAATTGCAATATATTTTAATCTTATAAGTCCAAGAAAAGGGATTTGAACAGTATAGTTAGGTACGTATGTCGCAACAGCTATCATTATAGCATATACAGATGCGGACGATCCGACAGCTAAAGCATTTACTGCAAATGGTTTAAATACAGGAATATAATTATACAATAAAATAAAAAAAAGTCCACCACTTATTCCTCCAAAAACATATGTTGTTAAAAGTTGTTTTGAATTTAAATATTGTAAAAATAACTTACCGCCAAAGTGTAACCAAATTAAATTGAAGAATAAATGTAATAATCCACTATGTAAAAACATATATGTGATTAATGACCATGGTTGATTTATAAGTGTTGTTAGGCTTGCAGGTAGGTATAACTTTCGAACAAATAAATAAATATCTGTTTGGAACATATATCCGAATAGAGCAATAATATTTATTACAACAAATACAATGATGTTTATATAGGTGAGTTTATTTACAATTGAACCCTTAGTGTACTCAGCCTTAAAGTTATAAAATACTTTTTTCATTAATAGAATTGTGTATTATTTTTTTGCCAATATTTCAATAATAAATAACCAAATAACATACCACCTAAATGAGCAAAGTGTGCAACATTGTCGGCTGGATTATTACTTATTCCGGCATAAAGTTCTAAAGCACCATAAATAATAACAAAGTATTTTACTTTTATAGGTATTGCAAAGTAAATGTACAGTAATGTGTTAGGGAACAACATTCCAAATGCTAAAAGAATTCCAAATAGTGCACCTGATGCTCCAACAGTTGGAGTGGATACTAATTGAGTTAATCGTAGTGAGTTTATATTACTTGTGTTATACAGTCCTTTTTTAGCTAAGTCTAACATTTCAGAAGATTCTGCTAATTGAAAAATTTGGTATTGAATAACAAATATGTGTATTGCAGCAGCTCCTAAAGCTGTAATTATATAAAAAGTTAAAAATCGTTTTGCTCCCCAAATATTTTCTAATGTCTTCCCAAACATCCAAATTGCAAACATATTAAAGAAAAGATGTGTAAAATCTCCATGCATGAAAAAATGAGTAATTAGCTGATGCGGTCTAAAATTTGGTGATTGAAATTGATGAAGTGCTAGTAATTTATTTAGGTCAATACCAAAATTATCTAAGGTTATTGTTGCGAAAAATAATAGCCCATTAATTATAAGAAGGTTTTTAATTATCTCGGGTAATTGGCTAAATGAAGTTGGTCTAAACATTTTAAAAATATTTTTCTAAATCTGATGTTCTTAAATTTATCATTGTTCTCTTTTTGCTAGGGCATACGCTAGGGGTTTCACATTTAAGTAACTCTTCTTTTATCATTCTTTGTTCATCGTTGCTGAGTTTTTTTTGTTTTGAAATTGCTAAAGATATGGCTAATGATTTAGCTAGATTATTTTTAACATCTAACTTGATGATATCACTACTTTTATTTTGTTCAATAATATTTTCAATTAAAGGCTGTAAATTAATCTCTTGACACTCACTTGGAATACCATCAAAGACTAATTCATTTTTCTCTATTTTAAATAAAAACCCTATTTTATTAAGTTCCGTTCTTATACTAGATACAATTTTGATGTCTTTAGTGTTTAGTTTGATACTTTTTGCAAATAATAATGTTTGTGATTTTGATTTTTCATTTTTAAATGCATTTTTATAATATTCAAATAATATTCTCTTGTGTGCTCTTCTTTGATGGATAAGTAAAAGACCATTATCGTTTGGATAAACTATATAGCAATTTCCAATTTGAAATGTTTTTTCAATCTTTTTCTCTGTGAATTCTTTTATGAGATTTTCTTGTAAATACTCGCTATTATCATCATAGTTATTGTTCTTTTTGTTGTTAAATGGATTATAATTCGAATCAACTTTAATAATAGGTTCTTTAATGTTTTTAGGTTTTCTTAAACTAGTGTCTATGTCAAATGCTTGCTCTTGTGAAAAATCAATAGATGGTGCAATGTTATATGATCCAAGTGACTTTTTAACTGTTGCTCGTATTATTGCATAAATAGATTTTTCATCTTCAAATTTAATCTCTGTTTTGGTTGGATGAATATTTATATCTATTAAATTCGTATCAATACTTAAGTTTATAAAGTAAGAAGGAAAATAATTTTGAGGTATAACTTCTTCAAATGCTTTTTTAACAGCATGATTCAAATAATTATTTTTGATAAATCTATTATTAACAAAGAAATACTGTTCTCCTCTTGTTCGTTTAGCAGATTCTGGTTTTCCAATGAATCCATTTAATTTCACAAGTGAAGTTTCTTCCTCTACAGGTACTAAGCTCTCATTTTTTTTATTGCCAAAAACATTGACAATACGTTGTCTGAAATTTGATTGAGGCAGATGGTAAAGTTCATTGTTATTATTAAAAAATTGCATTTTTACCTTTGGGTTCGCTAACGAAACTCTACAGAACTCTTCTGTAATATGTCTGAGCTCTACCTGATCAGATTTTAAAAAATTCCTTCTTGCTGGTACATTGTAAAATAGATTCTTAACTTTAATTGATGTCCCATTTGCGGATGAACATTCATTATTCTTCTTAATCTCACTTCCCTCAATTATTAATAGGGTTCCTAATTCATCTTCTGTTAATTTTGAGTTAAGTTCAACATGAGATATTGCTGCAATAGATGCCAATGCTTCCCCTCTAAAACCCATACTTTTAATGTTGAATAGATCATTTGCATTTTTTATCTTTGATGTTGCATGACGCTCAAAACAAATTTTTGCATCTTCTTTGCTCATCCCACATCCATTATCAATGATTTGTATGAGTGTTTTTCCAGCATCTTTAATATATAGTTTGATTTCGTTTGCTCCTGCGTCTAATGCATTTTCAAGTAGCTCCTTAACCGCTGAAGCAGGTCGTTGTATTACTTCTCCAGCTGCAATTTGATTTGCAACATGATCTGGTAGCAATTGTATAATATTCAAGGTGATTTAAACTTAATTAGTGATAAAAATGAGTGCAAGCAAAGATAAAATAATAATTAAAAATATAATTCTAATATTTCTTCCTTTTTGTTGTTTAATTGTTGACTTAGAAGTAAACTTTATTTTTTTATTAATATGAGTATTTTTTTTATATATCCGTTCTTTTCTTTCATCATAGTATCTTGGTTTGAAAATAAATTCTTTAGGATTTTTACTATTGAAAAATGATGGAAGTTTTGGTGCTCTCATATTACAAAAGTATTAAAATTTAAAAGTTAATAAGTCATATATTTATTATTGTTAATATGTTTAAATATAATGATCAATTTTTAATTTTACAATAATGTTTAGATATATTTTACTAATAATATTTTTTACAATTTCATCTTTGTTCACAAAGAATCTTTTTGCTAAAGATAATGCTGTTTTTTTGAATGAAAATAGTGAATGGGCAGACAGTATTATGTTATCACTTTCTGAAGATGAACGAATTGCTCAACTGTTTATGGTTGCAGCTTACTCTAATAAGGGTGAGCAACATAGAGATGAAATAGAATATTTGATTAGAAGATATAAAATTGGCGGATTAATGTTTCTTCAGGGCGGACCTGTAAGACAAGCTAAACTTACAAATTATTATCAATCTATATCCAAAACACCATTAATGATTGCTATTGATGGTGAATGGGGCGTTTCAATGAGATTAGATTCTTGTCTTAGATTTCCTTGGCAAATGACTCTAGGAGCAATTGAAGATAGTTCTTTAATTTATCAAATGGGTGTTGAAGTTGCTCGCCAATGTAAGATGTTGGGAATACATATCAATTTTGCACCTGTTGTTGATGTAAACTCAAATCCTAATAACCCTATTATAAATAATCGATCATTTGGAGAAGATCCTTACAACGTTGCTAAACTTGGCTTAGCATATATGCACGGAATGCAAGACAACAATGTGCTGGCATGTGCAAAACATTTTCCTGGACATGGTGATACAGACACTGATTCACATCATACTTTACCTGTTGTCAACCAATTAAAATATAGATTAAAAGAAGTAGAGTTAATTCCTTTTCAGAAAATGATTGATAATGGATTAGGCTCTGTAATGGTTGCTCATTTATCAATACCGTCACTAGATCCAGCTAAGAATACCCCTGTATCTTTATCTTCAAAAGTTGTAAATGGATTATTAAAGACAGAGATGGGTTTTAATGGACTTTCAATAACAGATGCACTAAACATGAAGGGGGTGAGTAATTTCTATTCTCCAGGCATTGTTGATGTCAAGGCTTTACTTGCTGGAAATGATGTATTACTCTTTGCTGAAGATATTCCAAAAGCAATTAATGAGATAAATAATGCAATAAAAAGTAATTTAATAACACAATCAGAAATAGACGAAAGATGTCATAAAATATTAATGGCTAAGAGGTGGTTTGGTCTTGATTCTTATAAACCAGTGGATGAATCAGCTATTAATGATAGCATTGTCTTAAGAAAAACAGAGCTTTTAAATAAAAAGTTGATTGAGTCTTCATTGACTTTATTACAAAATTATGATGGATTAATTCCCTTGAAAAGGTTAGATACTTTAAAGCTAGCATCAATATCAATTGGTGCAGATGTAGAGCCATTTCAACAAATGCTATCTAATTATGCTTCAATTACCCATTTTTCAATTCCTGAAAAATTTTCTCTTTCTCAGAAAGTTGAGCTTTTAAATAAATTGTCAGAGTATAATTTAGTTATCGCTAGTGTCCATAAGTCTAATGCTAATGCTTGGAAACCATATAAGATTTCTAGAGAAATTGATATGCTTTTGCAGGCAATTTCATTACAATCTAAGATTATCGTAAATTTATTTGCTAATCCATACAGTATCAATTCTTTTTTAAGAGTTAGGAATTTTGATGGTCTGATTTTGTCATATCAAAATAGTAATTTGTCACAGAAACAAACAGCTCAAGCAATTTTTGGAGGGATTGGTATTAGTGGCAAAATACCTGTATCTACAAAGCATTTTAGTTTAAGTTCTGGAATGAGAACTGAATCTATAAGAATGAGTTTTTGTATGATTGAAGAGGTAGATGTTAAATCTGATTTAGTTGTCAAAATAGATAGTATAGTTGAGAATGCAATTTTAGAGGAAGCTACGCCTGGCTGTCAAATTTTAATTGCGAAAGATGGAAAAGTTTTTTTTAAAAAATCATATGGATATCATACATATGACAAAAAAATAAAAGTGAAAAATTCTGATGTCTACGATATTGCATCCATAACTAAAATTGCTTCAACCGTTCCTCTCTTGATGCAAATGGTTGACGAAGAAAAGTTAAATTTGAATGATAAACTTGGTCAATATTTAGATCTTGATTCTTCTAACAAAGAGTTTTTAAAAATACGTGATGTGTTAGCCCACCAAGCTGGACTTCTTGCATGGATTCCTTTTTATAAACAAACATTATTTAAGGATTCTACTTCAGGCATTATGAAGCTTAGAGATACACTATATAGTAAAAAGTACAGTCAAGAATTCCCTATCGAAGTTGCAAGAAATATTTATCTACATTATTCATTCACAGATAGCATCCTAAAACAAATTGTAGAGACAGATTTATTAGATAATAAAAATAAATATTGTTATTCTGATTTAGGTTATTATTTACTGCAGGAGATTATAGAGACTAATTTTCCTGATGACAGGAAATTAAATGAATTGTCGGCGGATTTTTTTTATAAGAGGTTAGGGATGGAAAATCTAGGGTTTAATCCTCTACAAAGATTAGATTCATCAAGAATAATTCCATCTGAAATAGATTTTGAATTTAGGAGTCAGGTTCTAAAAGGTTATGTACACGATATGGGTGCTGCAATGAAGGGTGGTGTAAGTGGTCATGCTGGTCTTTTCTCTAATTCGAATGACCTTGCAAAGTTAATGCAACTATTTTTGCAAAATGGTGAATATGCACAAGAAAGATATATTTCTGAGGAGGTAGTGAATGATTTTACAAGATATCAATTTCCTGAAAATGATAATAGAAGAGGGGCTGGGTTTGATAAAGCGAGATTAAAAAATCAAGAAGGTGGTCCAGCAAGTGATAACGCCAGTGAATTTGGTTTTGGTCATTCTGGCTTTACGGGAACATTAGCCTGGGCAGACCCTGAAAGTAATTTAGTTTATATATTTTTATCAAACAGAATTTATCCTCACTCTTCAAATAAGAAATTAATTTCTATGAATATTAGAACAGAGATAATGAATATTATTTATGAAAGTTTACATGCAAGATAATTTAAGAATTGGTATCGTTTGTTATCCCACATATGGTGGTAGTGGAGTTATTGCAACTGAACTTGGTATTGCACTTGCTAATTTAGGTCATCAGGTACATTTCATTTCATATGATAAACCGTTCAGGTTAGATTTATTGTCAGCAAAAATATTTTATCATGAAGTTACAATTCCTGATTATCCTCTTTTTGAATATACTCCATATGAGCTTAATCTTACTTCTAAATTAGTAGATGTCGCGATTAATGAAAAGTTAGATTTACTTCATGTTCACTATGCTATTCCACATGCAAGTGCAGCAGTCAATGCCAAGAAGATATTAGAGACCTATGGCATAGATTTACCTATTGTTACAACATTGCATGGAACTGATATAACTCTATTGGGAAAAGATAAATCTTTTAAGCCTGTTATTGAATATGCAATTAATATGTCAGATGTAGTTACTGCTGTTTCAGAAAGTCTAAGGTCTGAGACACTTGAACATTTTAATGTCAAAAATCATATTGTAACCATACCTAATTTTATTGATTTAAGTTTATATGACATCAAAAAAAATAATCTTCATAGATCTAATTATGCTAAAATAGATGAGGTTTTAATTACTCATGTATCTAATTTTAGAAAAGTAAAACGGGTTTATGATGTGATAGAAATATTTGAAAAAGTATCTAAAGTGATATCGGCAAAATTATTAATGGTAGGAGATGGGCCTGAAAGATTAGCTGCCGAGCAACTTTGCCGAGCAAAAGGCCTAACTAATAAGGTTAAATTTTTGGGGAAACTAAGAGATGTTGAAAAAGTACTTATTATATCAGATGTCTTTGTTTTACCTTCGTCTACAGAAAGTTTTGGTTTAGTTGCTCTTGAGGCTATGGCTTGCGCTACTCCTGTAATCTCAACAAATAGTGGGGGTATATCTGAAGTTAATATTGATGGTAAAACAGGTTTTTTATCAGATGTTGGCGATGTCAGTAAGATGGCTAATGATACGGTTAAATTACTTGAAGATAAAAACTTGTTAGATAAATTTAAACATAATGCATTAGTTCATTCAAAATCTTATTCACTTCATAATATTTTACCACAATACAATAGAATTTATAAAGAATTATGCCAATTGAAAAAAAACAAATAAAAGTTGGAGTTACTGGTGCAATTGGTGCAGGAAAGACTTTTGTTTCATCAATTTTTGAGAAATTAGGATTTCCGGTTTTTAACTCTGATATTGAAGCCAAGAAGTGTATGCAAAGTGATGTCTACTTAATAGAACAGATTAAAGTTGTTTTTGGAGATAAGGTTTATGAGAACAACATTTTGCAAAAAAATATTTTATCAGAAATTATTTTTAATGATAATGATAAGTTAAAATCACTTAATCACTTAATCCATCCAGTTGTTTCTAAAAATTTTATTAATTGGTGTGGAAATCAAAATTCAGATATAATAATTAAAGAAGCAGCCATTTTATTTGAAAGTGGCTCGAATAATATTTTAGATAAGATTATTTGTGTTTCTGCAAAAGAGGATATTAGAATCAAAAGGGTAATGTCGCGTGATAAATGTGATAAAAATCATGTGCTATCTATCATGAGTAAACAAATGACTCAGAAGGAGAAGGAAAAATTATCAGATTTTATAATTATTAACGATGATAAAAAGCTACTAATGCCTCAAATTATTGATGTGATTACAAAAATAAGTTAGTATCACCTTTTCCTTTACGTGTAACTACAGCAATATTATTTGTACAGTTTACAATTGTAGAGGGAATACTTTCGCCATATCCATCAGAAATAACAATATCAACTTTCTTGCCTAAATATTCATGTATTAAAACAGGATCAGTACTGTATTCTATTAACATATCTGGATCTTTTACTGATGTTGTTGCTATTGGATTACCCAGCTCTTTTACTAGTTTTCTTGCAATATTATTATTCGGTATTCTAATTCCAATTTCTTTTTTTTTATTTTTAAAAATCTTAGGGATGCTAGTATTTGCATTTAGTATAAACGTATAGGGACCTGGAAGTGTTTTCTTCATTAGTTTATATGTGTTAGTATCTAAGTGTTTGGTGAAATTTGAAATATGACTCAAATCATAACAAATAAATGAAAGATTATGTTTTTTGATATTGAGATTCTTAATCTTACATAGTCTTTCCATTGCTTTCTTGTTGTAGATATCACATCCAATTGCATATACAGTGTCTGTGGGATATACTATTACGCCTCCTTGTTGTAAGCAATCTATTGCAAGCTTGATTAATCTTGGGTTAGGATTTTCTTTATTAATATTTAGCAGCATTAGCTAATAAAATATTGAATAATAAAATAAAGTATTGCTAAATCTAAAAAAAGTAGAATTCCAAATACTGTGGGATTTAGATTATAC
This sequence comes from Flavobacteriales bacterium, assembly GCA_018652335.1. Lineage (GTDB taxonomy): Bacteria > Bacteroidota > Bacteroidia > Flavobacteriales > BACL11. The sequence goes on along the minus strand of JABICI010000061.1, from coordinate 2,905 downwards.
ATTTCCTTAAGTTTTTGCCAAAAATCATCCATATTGCTAAATTATCAAATTCAAATTTGAATCATCTATTTTTTTAATTCTAAAACAACAATGTTTTCTACATGATGAGTTTGTGGAAACATATCTACAGGTTGAATATATGATACATTATACAGTGGATTTAATAATTCTATATCGCGTGCTTGGGTTGCTGAATTACAGCTGACATAAACAATACGTTTAGCTTTTATATTAAGTAATTGCTTGACTACATTTTTATGCATTCCATCTCTAGGTGGGTCTGAAATAATTATATCAGGAAATCCATTTTTATTTACAAAATCTTCTGAGAAGATATCTTTCATGTCACCAGAGTAAAAGTAGCAATTATCTATATTATTTGTTTTTGCATTTTCTTTTGCAGCAATAATACCTTCTTCAACTGAATCAATACCAATTACTTTTTTTACCGATTTGGCAATGTATTGAGCAATTGTTCCTGTACCAGTATACAAGTCATAGACGATGTCGTTTCTACTTAGATTTGCTAATTCTTTTGTTTTTTTGTACAAAACTCTTGCTTGTTTGCTATTTGTTTGGAAAAATGATTTAGGACCAATTTTAAAGAATAGTCCATCTATTTTTTCTGTTATATGGTCTTTGCCACTAAAGCATATGACTTCTTGATCGTAAAATGTGCTATTTGCTTTTTTATTAATGACATAAAGAAGTGATGATATTTCAGAAAAATTATCTTTAATATGTTGCATAACGCTATTAATTTTTTTTATGTCATCTTCATAAAATTGAACCATTACCATTATTTCATTATTGGATGAATTTCTAATCATGAGGTTTCTAAGTAATCCTGTTTGATTTCTAATATCAAAATAAGTTAGATTATGTTTGTCTGAGAATTTTTTAACAGATATTCTAATAGCATTAGAAGGTTCTTTTTGTAAATGACATTCATTAATATTGATTACTTTGTCAAATAATCCTGGTACATGAAATCCAAGTGCGTCTTTGTTTTCTATACTTACTTTAGATTTAATTTCTTCAGTAGTTAACCATCTTTTATTTGAAAATGTAAATTCCATCTTGTTTCTGTAATTGTATATGTCATCACAACCTATAATATCTGTATAGTTTAGTTCTTTTGTTTTACCAATTCTACTGATATTATTAAGCACCTCTTTTTGTTTAAACTCTAATTGAGAGTCATAATTCATGTTTTGCCATTTACATCCTCCACAAGTTCCAAAATGTTCGCATTTCGGAGTAGTTCTATTTTTTGAAAAAGTATTTATTTTAGCTACTCTGGCTTGCCAAAGTTTTTTTCTCTTCTTATAAACTATTATATCACAATTATCTCCTGGTACTGCTCCGTCAACAATTATTACTCTTCCGTCATTTTTGGCAATTGATTTACCCTTATTTGCTGTATCAATTATTTCAATATTTTCTAACAATATTTCCTTTCTTCTTTTTTGTTTTTCCATATTACAAATGTAATATTTACGTATTAAAACTACTATATTTGCAAAATAGAAAATCACATAAAAATGAAGATATCATCAGATTATATTGAACTAGAAAATAAATATGGTGCACATAATTATCACCCCCTTCCAGTTGTTCTATCTAAAGGAGATGGAGTATTCGTATGGGATGTTGAAGGAAACAAATATTATGATTTTTTATCATCATATTCTGCTGTTAATCAAGGACACTGCCATCCAAAGATTATTAATGCACTTAAAGATCAAGCAAGTGTTTTAACTTTAACATCAAGAGCTTTTCACAATAATGTTTTAGGTGAGTATGAAAAATACATGACAGATTTATTTGGCTATGATAAGGTGTTGCCAATGAATACAGGTGTTGAAGGAGGTGAGACAGCAAATAAATTGGCTAGAAAATGGGGCTATAATATTAAAGGCATTGAGAAGAATAAAGCAAGAATTATTTTTGCTAAAGGAAATTTTTGGGGTAGAACACTTGCTGCGATTTCAAGTTCTGATGATCCTGTTTCCTATGAAGGATTTGGTCCCTATATGCCTGGATATGATTTAATACCATATAATAATTTAGAATTATTAGAAAAGGAACTAAAGGATCCAAATGTGTGTGCTTTTATGGTTGAACCTATTCAAGGTGAAGCAGGTGTAGTTGTACCAGATGTTGGTTATTTAGCAGGGGTGAGAAAATTATGTACTAAGTATAATGTGCTTTTTATAGCTGATGAGGTTCAGACAGGCATAGGAAGAACAGGAAGAATGCTTGCTTGTGATTTTGAAGATGCTAGGCCCGACATCTTAATTTTAGGCAAGGCTCTTTCAGGCGGTGTCTTTCCTGTATCAGCTATTTTAGCTGATGATGAAGTTATGCTATGTATAAAGCCTGGTGAGCATGGTTCTACTTTTGGTGGTAATCCTTTAGCATGCAAAGTTGCTATGGCTGCTCTTGATGTAGTTGTTGAAGAAAAACTTGCTCAAAAAGCTGAGCATTTAGGTAAAATATTTAGAGATAATTTACAAGCAGTTAATTCTGATATGATATCATTAGTTCGAGGTAAAGGCTTGCTAAATGCAATTATTATTAAACCCAAAGATGGAATTGAAGCATGGGATGTATGTTTAAAACTTAGAGATAATGGATTGCTTGCTAAGCCAACCCATGGTGATATTATTCGCTTTGCTCCTCCATTAGTAATTACTGAATCTCAACTTCTAGATTGTATTTCAATAATTAAAAATACTATTCTTTCTTTTGAATAAGATTCTAAAATGACTAAAGTTTCTGTTGAAGTTGATAAGATAGTTGAAAAATATTCTGTTGTCAGTAATCCATTTAAGAGAAGAGGTTATCAAGTACTAGGATATATATGTGTTGTTTTTGCAATAATTGGCATTTGGATTCCTGG
>JABICI010000104.1 GCA_018652335.1 Flavobacteriales bacterium | reverse complement strand
TAATCCAACTTGGTTTTGGTTCATGTTAAATGAATACCATTCTCCACTTAAAGTTTTCACTACTATCGGATTATTAACTTCTGAGCTAAGAGCCCACATATTCCCTTTAGAATCAAATTTAATATCAGAAATTCTAATTCTATTATTTGAGTAATATGTGGTATCAAGAATTCCTTGTGTATTTGCATATCCATAGCGTATCTCTAACTCCCCGTCTTTCATTTGTGGAATTCCATGATACCAAGAAGCAAAGTATTCTCTACCTTCGTATACTGCTACTTCAAGAATATCCCTTGAATTACCTAAATCTGCACTATTATAGTTTTTCCAATTATCAAAAGTATTTTTAATGGATACCCCATCATTTATAAGTGCATTCACGCCAAAATTTGCATGTCCACCATGACATTGATACAATTTGTTTTCCTGATACTCTAAGCTATATACCTCATTCCTTATTGGACCATCAGGAGTGTAAGAACTTTCGTATTCATTTTCAGTATTAAATTTTAATAATCCATTTGATGAATCAGCTACCCAAAGGCAATTTTCATTATCGTACCAGGCGTATTTAATATTTTCAAATTTAGAATTTATAACTTCTGTAAAATTTTGATTATCGGAAAAAATATATACTCTATCAGATTTAGTTTTAATTAGTTTATCATTATTAAAACTAATACTAATTGTTTCACTATCAAAATCACCAATAATTGTATTAAACGCTGTTACGATTTTATCATATGTTTCTTCATTTTCATATAGAGCTATTTCAGACCAATTAGTATAATTTGATAAATTTTGAGAACTAGAATTTGCAAAGTATACTCCTTCAGTAGTTATCGCTACAATTGAGTCGCCAATAAAGGTGCATCCATTTACACCAAATATATTGTCAAAATTGCCAATGTAATATGTATCTTTAATTTCTTCTTTTAATAAATCAATTACAACAATTCCAAATGAACATGAGACATAAGCTAGGTCATTATTTATTATGATGTCATTAACTTCTTTTAAGCCAATAATCTCAGCTCTTTTAATATCTGAGATATTTATGATCTGATTATTTTTTAACAAATCAATATTGCAGTTCTCATAACTTATAACTGTGATTTTTAAATTATTAGAATATGCAACTTTTGTAATGTTAATATCAGAGAGCCCCGTGATTTTTGACATTCTATTAATTGTATTGTCTAATTTGTTAACGTGAAATAATCCTCCGCTAGATACACAGTAAATCATATCTTCTCCTTCTGCTATATGTGTTGCTGAACTGTAAGATAAATAATCTTTCCAATTTCCTATTTCAACCTCTTGAGCATAACTGAATATTGGTATTAAAAAAAATAAAAGGTTTTTCATTACTTGGCAATATTAATAATTTACTATCAGATAACTTCTTAAAGAAAAAAAAATTGTAATATAAAAAGATATTTTATTTTTGCTTTTCGGCTTAGTAGTTCAACTGGATAGAATATCAGATTTCGGCTCTGATGGTTGGGGGTTCGAGTCCCTCCTAAGTCACAACAAAAACCTGCTAAAATTAAGCGGGTTTTTGTTTAGTCAATAATTATTCTTTTTTCAATAGTACCATCAGAATACCTATAGATCCTTAACAAGCCAACATCAGTACTTACTTTTTTCCCTAAATAATCATAAATTCTCTCTATTTTTTTATTCGAAGTCTGATTTTCTAAAGTTGTTGGTACACACAATATTTGAAATGTATCTGAAGTAAATACTTGATCTGATAACTCTGAATTTATTTCCGCATAGAAATGTAGAGGTCCGCTGTTAGGTGGATTAACAAATAAGTTATTTATAAATAAATCACTTACATAACCACTAGTATAATTGTTTCCGTCATTTGGTGTGCTAGAGCTAATTTTTATTCCACCATTTTGATTTTCTATTGTAAAGAAACCAATCAAGGTGTTTGTACTGTCATAGGAGTTGACAATTGCGTAGTTGTTTCCCAGTATAATTCCCGCTCTCAATTCAGCCTCTATAATTTGATTGCTAGTAGTCATAATTGCATATCCAATAGAATCTCCAGAATTTATTGATCCTATATCGAAATATCCACCGTCAGATGTAATTATGCTGTTACCTATATCTGGCTCATCAGCTGCTTGAGTAAGGTTCAAATATAGAGTAGTTTTCTCATTGCAATCAAGACTGTAAAGTGTATTATTTGTCTGTGGATTAAATGGTGCAGGTACAAATGAAGTAGTTATAAATGTGTCACTGGCTGACCACAATGAAGCCAATAAAGTTGTTGTATCATGAAATGTCATAACTTGCCACTCATACTGAGTATTTTGCTGAAGAAGCGGTATTGTAATTGCGTTATTTGGATGATATATAGGCCCTAAATTTGACCAAGAAGTTGTCCCTAGAATTTTGTATCTTACTTTGTATCTATCGGCATTAATAATAGTATCCCAATTTGCGATAGCATTATAATAATTAATATTAGAAGTATATAAATTACTTGTATTTGGACAATTTGATGTATTTGTATAAAACGTATCTATTACGGACCAACTTGAAAAATTAGAATTAATCGTATCGCAATATGATCTTATTTTATATATGTAATAAGACAATGGCTGTAGATTTGTAAGTAATTTTGTTGTTAAATTTGAGTCAACATTATTAATACTTGTCCAATTCGATGCACTAATTTCTTTATAACGTATTCTGTAGTGATTAACAGCAGATCCTGTCACCCAATTTACTTCAGCATTGAAGTAATTAACATTTGTAGTATTTAGATTATTTGGTATAGGACACTGTCCGCTCACATTTATTGTACATAACAAAGCAAGTATAAAAATATTTCTCATTTAACAAAGATAATAATTTAATTACAATGTTATTTTTACATAAAATATTGTAAATCAATACATTACAATATTTATTGACTAGTTAATTATTTTTAAAAAAAGACCCTAACACGCTACGGTGTTACTAAAGTTGCTTAAAATTGACTTAAATGCTATTTCAAAGGCTTGAATATGTAGATAATACTTGAATGTCCTTTATTTGTAAATATTCCAAAGAGATTCGAGATTAATCCCACCATAAATCCCAGTATAAATTTTTTATTGCCTTTTTTATATTCTTCGCTAAGTAATGAGACATAAAATGAATCAAATATCATTGGTTTTGTTTTCACTAGCTTAAAATCATGTTTTTTCATAATTTCTTCTATGCTCTTTTTTGAAAAATGCCATAAGTGTATGGGGACGTCCCATGCAGCCCAATACTTTCCATAAAATTTGGCATCATAACTATTATGATTTGGAACACCTACAATAAGCTTCCCATCTTTCTTGATAATTTTAAGAATATCTTTAATCGTATTATTTAAATCTGATACATGTTCAAGAACATGCCACATAGTTATTACATCAAATTCATTCGTTTCAAATTGTTTTAAGGATGTGTCCTTTGATATCTTTAAATTATGGTTTTTAATTGCATTATTTCTTGCAATATCAGATGGTTCTATTCCAATTCCTGAATAGCCTAACGACTCACTCGCTTTTAAAAACTCTCCTGTACCCGATCCAATATCAAGAATCTTTTTGCCAGAAGCTTTATGCTTTATTAGTTTTAATTTTATATTGATAGACTTTTTTCTCGCATAATGATATAGTTTATTAAATATACCTGTTTTATTATTTGTATGAGAAATATAATTTTCTGATTTGTAATAATTTCCCAGTTTTTCATCTTCTGGTCTTGGATTGGTAAATTTAAACTCGCATGTTTCACATGAAACAATTGTAAAATTCTCTTTAGACATAGTGTAGTCAATACAATTTATGTATGGTGCTATCTTACTAGAATCACATGAGGGGCATTTATTTAATTCAATCATCTTCCTAGATATATTAGTAAAATATTTATATCTGATGGTGTAACACCACTAATACGCGAGGCTTGACCTATGGTTGTTGGTTGTATCTCTTTTAATTTTTCTCTGCCTTCTGTTGATATAGAATGAAGCTTGTCAAATTCAAAGTCTTTATTAATTTTAATGTTTTCTAATCGAACAAGTTTTTTTGCTGTTTCTTTTTCTCTGGAAAGGTATCCCCCATACTTTATTTCTATTTCTGCTTGTTCTATTGCATCAGTATTTATACTCTCCTTTAGTATAAACTCTTTAACAAGATCTATGTCCTGTAAATCAGAAATATTTATGTGAGGTCTTGAAAGTATTTTTTTATATTTTACTTTTTGAGTAATAATTTTTGATTTCTTATTTTTTAATATTGTATTAATTTTATTCAAATCCACACTTTCTTTTGATAGAAATTTAATGAGAAGATTTGTTTTATCTTCTTTCATCTTTAATTTAGATAATCTTTCATCTGATGCAAGCCCTAGCTCATGCCCTTTTTTTGTTAGTCTAATGTCGGCATTATCTTGACGTAGAAGTAATCTAAATTCTGCTCTTGATGTAAACATTCTATATGGTTCTTCTGTACCTTTTGTTATTAGATCATCAATTAATACGCCAATATATGCATCTGACCTTGTCAAAATAAATTCAGTTTTTTCTGATATTTTTTGATGTGCATTAATTCCTGCAATAAGACCTTGAGCAGCTGCTTCCTCATATCCTGTTGTCCCATTAATTTGTCCGCAAAAAAATAAATTTTTTATTATTTTTGTTTCCAAAGTATGTTTTAATTGAGTTGGTGGAAAATAATCATATTCAATTGCATATCCAGCTCTAAACATTTTAACTTTTTCCAATCCTTTAATTTTACGCAAAGCTTTAAGCTGAACTGATTCTGGCAGTGAGGTTGAAAAGCCATTTAAATATATTTCTATAGTTTCTTTTCCTTCTGGTTCGATAAATAATTGATGCCTTTCCTTTGATGCAAATCTTTCTATCTTATCTTCAATTGAGGGACAGTATCTTGGTCCTGTACCACTAATTCTTCCGTTAAACATTGGAGAATATTCAAACCCCTCCTTTAAGGTATTATGTACTTCTGGAGATGTGTAAGCAATGAAGCATGACTGTTGTTTTTTTAAAGAACTTGAATTCATAAAAGAAAAACTTACTGGTTTCTCATCACCAAATTGTTCTTCAGTTTGTGAATAGTCAATTGTTCTCCCATCCAATCTTGGTGGTGTTCCAGTTTTCATCCTT
>JABICI010000119.1 GCA_018652335.1 Flavobacteriales bacterium | reverse complement strand
CGCAACAATTAAAAGCCCATCGGCATTTACACCTGTAATTTTACCTTTAATAATATTATTTTTCAGTTTAAAAGTAGATATTTTTTCATGACGAAATAAACATTTAATATAATCACCATGTATATCTTTGTTAACTCTGTATGATTGTAATCTTTTAAAAATAGCATCTAATAATTTCAATTTTACATCATCGATACTTAACTTTCTCTTTAGTAATAGTCCTAATGATGTAGCTTTAATTGAGTAATCTTTAAAAAAAAGTTGATTGATATTCATTCCAATTCCAATAACTGAATGAGTAATATTATCTGATGATATTACATTATTTATTAAAATACCTGCTAGTTTCTTTTTGTTAATTATTATATCATTTGGCCATTTAATATACGATTTGATTAAATTTTCTGAAAGAAAATCAGTTATTCCAAGAGATACAATCTTAACTAAATCAAATTGTTTGAATATTTTAAGTTTAGGCTCTATAACAACAGAAATTAAAAGATTTTTAGATGTTTCACTCTCCCATTTAGAACCTCTTTGACCTTCTCCATTAGATTGAGAATTTGCAGTAATAACTAAACCTTCTTTAAAAAATGTATTTTTCTTTAGTGATAGTGCATATCTATTTGTAGAATTAACATTATCGAGCTTAATGATATTATAAGAAAACAAATCAGAGATATTAATCAGATTTTATTATTTAAAAATGTATTTTTGCAAACGCAAATTTATAAATATATATGGCTAAAAAACTTGAAGGTAAAAATATTCTGTTAAATGGTATAATCGAAGTTATGCGAGACACTAAAGCTCAGAATATAATTTCATTAGATTTAAAGAACATAGAATCGGCTATATGTAAACATTTTATTATTTGCACAGGAACATCAAACACACATGTAAATTCAATAGAAAGTAATATTCGAAAAACAATTTCTAAAAAGTTAACTGAAAAGCCATTTAATGTAGAAGGAAATAATATTGGAGAATGGGTTTTAATTGACTATTATGATATTATTGTACATATCTTTCAAGAATCAACAAGAAATTTTTATGATATTGAGGGGTTCTGGGGTGATGCAGAGTTTACTAATTATACAGATTAAATAAATATATGAAAAACAAAAAAAAACAGACTTTTAAATCAGGTTTTAAAGGATTTAAGTTTCAGATTTACTGGATATATGTTATTATTTTTATTTTCTTTATTGGCCTCAATTTTATGGGAACTGAAATGTCAAAACCAACAAATTGGCAAGAATTCAATTCACAGATGCTTCAACCTCAAAAAGTTGATAAGATTGTAGTTGTCAATAAAGAAAAAGCATACATTTACATTGATAAAGACTTTTTATCAGAAGAAAAATTCAAGGAAATAAGTAAAAAAAGATTTGGAGATGCACCAAATTATGGTCCACATTATTATTTTGAAATTGGATCAGTAGAAACCTTTGCAAATGATCTTAAAGAAGCTCAATCTTCATTTGAGAATGATGAAAAATTATCTCCTTTCTATGAAACAAGAAGTGATGTATTTGGAGATATACTCGGATGGATTCTTCCTCTAGCATTTTTTGTTCTGATATGGATATTTATAATGAAAAGAATGAGTGGCGGAAGCGGAGGCGGAGGCCAAATTTTTAATATTGGAAAAACACAAGGAAAATTAATAAACAAAGAAGATGTTAAAGTAACATTCAAAGATGTAGCAGGTTTAGAAGAAGCTAAAGAAGAAATAACAGAAATAGTTGACTTTCTTAAATCTCCAGGAAAATACACAAAACTTGGTGGAAAAATCCCTAGAGGGGCCATGCTGGTTGGGCCACCTGGAACAGGAAAAACATTATTAGCAAAGGCAGTAGCAGGTGAAGCAAAAGTTCCATTTTTTTCACTTTCTGGCTCAGATTTTGTTGAAATGTTTGTCGGTGTAGGAGCTAGCAGAGTTCGTGATCTATTTAAACAAGCAAAAGAAAAATCTCCTGCAATTATTTTTATTGATGAAATTGATGCAATTGGTAGAGCAAGAGGTAAAAACGCAATGACTGGAAGTAATGATGAAAGAGAAAACACCTTAAATCAGTTATTAACTGAAATGGATGGTTTCGGAACAAATTCAGGTGTAATTGTTATGGCTGCAACAAATAGAGCAGATGTTCTTGACAATGCGTTGACAAGAGCTGGAAGATTTGATAGACAGATTTTTGTAGACTTACCAGATTTGGTTGAAAGAAAAGAAATTTTTGAAGTTCATTTAAAACCAATAAAGATAAATAAAGCAATTGATGTTAATTTTCTTGCAAGACAAACTCCTGGTTTTAGTGGTGCAGATATTGCAAATGTTTGTAATGAAGCAGCTTTAATAGCAGCAAGAAAGTCTAAACATAATGTAACTAAACAAGACTTCTTAGATGCTGTTGACAGAATTATTGGTGGTTTAGAAAAAAAGTCGAAAATTATTTCACCTACAGAGAAAAAGACTATTGCTTTTCATGAAGCAGGACATGCAACAGTAAGTTGGATGTTAGAGTTTGCATCTCCATTAGTAAAAGTAACTATAGTTCCTAGAGGAAAATCTTTAGGCGCAGCATGGTATTTACCTGAAGAAAGACAGCTTACAACAACAGAACAAATGCTTGATGAAATATGTTCAGCAATGGGAGGTAGAGCCGCTGAAGATCTCTTTTTCAACAAAATATCTACAGGAGCACTTTCAGATTTAGAAAAAACAACTAAAATGGCATATGCTATGGTAAGTATGTATGGATTAAGTAAAGAAGTTGGAAATATATCTTATTATGACTCCTCTGGACAACAAAATGGTTTTACCAAACCATATTCGGAAGAAAGAGCTCAACAAATAGACAAGGAAGTAAGTAGAATTTTAGCAGAGCAGTATTTACGAGCAAAAAAAGTGCTATCTGAAAACAAAGTCAAAGTAGAGAAACTGGGTTCAGAACTATTAGAAAAAGAAGTGATTTTCAAAGCAGACTTAGAAAAAATATTTGGAGAAAGAAAATGGAAATCATTTGAAGAAAATCAATTGTTAGAAATGGATAAAGCAAAAAAATCTAAAATCTCTAAAACTTCTAAAACTTCTAAAAAAGATGATAAAGCTATATAGCACTGAAAATCCAAATAAAGCTGAAATTATTAAACAGATGCTAGAAGAAAATGACATCAATGTTGTATTATTAAACAAACAAGATTCATCTTATAATATGTTTGGAACTATAGAATTATATGTTGAAGAAAAAAATATAAAAACTGCTAAATCTCTAATTACAAGAAGTTAATATGAATGAAAATATAAAAAGAGGTTTTTCTGGATTAATTTACATATCAGTCATGTGGTTTTGCACATCTTACTCAACGTTAACATTCAGCATATTATTTCTTGTAATTGGTATCATTTCATTTTATGAAATGTTGAAACTAAGACAAGGAAAAAGCAAATTAATTGCACTCTTATTTATTTCTGTCCCATTTATTATGATACATTTTTTTGGCTTTTTTAGTTTAAGCAATCAAAATGAACTTATAAATTATAGAATGATTTTATTTATTTTTATACTAACATGGACATTTGATACTTTCGCATATATTTTTGGAATTAATTTTGGAAAAAGAAAAATTCTTCCTTCAATATCACCCAAAAAATCATGGGAAGGATTCCTTGGCGGCTTAATATTTACTTTACTAGCTTCATATATTACAACACTTAATCTATTTGAAATTGATATATCAAAAGCAATGATTATTAGTTTATTTATTCCATTTACAGCAACCTTAGGAGATTTTACTGAATCATATTACAAAAGGCAAGCCGGGGTAAAGGATTCTGGCAGCTTTATTCCTGGACACGGAGGAATGCTTGATAGAATGGATGCTTTTTTATTTACTATACCACTATTATATATATTTTTAACTTTTCTATAAATGAAACTACACAAGGAAGGATATCAAACATTAATTAATGAACTAATTATCATCTTAGTATTAGCTTATTTTACATTTTCAAATTCATCAGTTATACTAGAAGTTTTTTTATTGTTTATGTTATTTATCTTTATTATTACTCTAAATTTCTTTAGAATACCTAAAAGATCTTTTGAGAGAAAAGAAGGTGTTATTTATGCACCATGCGACGGTAAAGTTGTTGTAATAGAAGAAACTAAAGAAAAAGAATATTTCAATGATAATAGAATTCAAGTATCAGTATTCATGTCTCCATTAAATGTACACAACAACCTATACCCCATTTCTGGAGATATTATGTATAAAAAGTATCATCCAGGCAAATTTTTATTTGCTTGGAATCCTAAAGCTTCTACAGATAATGAAAGAAGCACTATAGTTATAAAAAATAATAATATCAGTATATTGTGCAGACAAATAGCAGGTGCTCTTGCAAGACGAATAGTTACCTACTCAAAAATTAAAGAAACTTATAATTGCAGTGATGAACTTGGGTTTATAAAATTTGGATCAAGAGTAGATTTATTTCTTCCAATAGGCACTAAAATAAATACCAAAATTGGAGATAAAGTCATTGGTGGTCAAAGTATTTTAGCAACATATTAGTTTACTTTATATTTAATTAATATTTACTATATTTGAAAAAAATATAAAAAATAAAACCATGAAAAAAATCTCTATTTTACTACTAGCTTTACTCTACATAGGTATAGCTAACGTATATGCACAATCAGAAAATCAACCAGAAGGCAAGGTAATTTATGAAAAAGGGGATCAGAAAATTATTTTAGCCGAAGATGAATCAAAAAAATGTGCTAAAAACTCTGAAAAAGCATGTAATACTACTTGTGAGAACAAGAAGACAGGCACATGTTGTGAAGGAAAGAAATCTAAATCTTCTTGTACAGATTCTAAAACAAAATGTTCAAAATCTAAAAAAGGGTCATTCAACTTCAATAAAAGTAACAGCTATGGAAATAAAAAATCTAAATGTTGTAAATCTAAAGAAAAGAAAGAATGTTCAAGTACTAAAAAAACAAAAGGACCATCTCCATCAAAATCAACTGAGGAGACTAAAATATAATTGAAAAGCAGCTAATTTAAAGCCACACAATTGTGTGGCTTTTTTTTTAAAAAAATTATGGAATTCCTTCCTAAAGAAATTAAAAAATACTCAGAAAATCATACTGAAAAAGAACCATTGCTCCTAAAAAAATTAAACAGAGAAACATGGGCGAAAGTAATGACTCCTAGAATGCTTTCAGGACACATACAAGGAAGAGCTTTATCTATGTTTAGCAAAATGATTAATCCTCAAAATATTATTGAAGTCGGAACATATACCGGATACAGTGCATTATGTTTGGCAGAGGGGTTAACTAAATCTGGATCTTTACATACTATTGATATAAACGAAGAAACAACTAGCATTGCAATGAGGTATTTCAACAAATCAGAATTTTCTAAAAAGATTCATCAACATATTGGTAATGGATTAGAAATTATACCCAAAATTGACTGTAATTTTCAACTTGCATTTATAGACGCCGACAAAGAAAATTATTCAGCATATTTTGATTTAATTATTGAAAAAATGGATATAAATGGTTACATAATTGCTGATAATGTTCTATGGAGTGGTAAAGTAGTAAATAATCAGCTTGATAATGAAACCAGAGCTTTAGACGAATATAACACGAAAATGATGAATGATGAAAGAGTTGAAACTATGTTATTACCTATAAGAGATGGTTTAATGATATCAAGAAAAATTCGCTAAAATAAATTACAAAAAATATTTTATAAAAATTAATGTGTTATTTTTGTAATAAAAAATGTTTGACAATTTAAAAGTCGCATTCCAAGATAAATCTGACTTTGATTTAAATAGATCATATTTTCTTTTCTTGGCAATTAGTAAACCTATCATCTCTAAACTATTGATTTCATTTCTAAAGTTAGCAATGACATTAAGACTACCAATCACTTCAATAGTTAAAGCAACAGTATATAAACATTTCTGTGGTGGTATTGATATTAATAAATCTCAGAAAACTATTGATAATTTATGGAAATCTAAAATAGGAACGATATTAGATTATTCAGCAGAAGGAAAGGAAACTGAAGATGATTATAATATAGTTATGCATCAAGTATTAGAATCTATTAACAAGGCAAAAGACACTAATAAAATTCCTTTTACAGTTTTTAAACCCACTGGACTAACAAGATTAAAACTTCTTGAAAAAATGAGCTCAAATACTACTTTATCAATTAGAGAAAAACAAGAAAAAAAATTCTTTATTAGTAGAATAGAAAAAATATGTAAAAATGCAAGTGAAAATAAAGTTCCTGTTTTTATTGATGCTGAAGAAAGTTGGATTCAGGATCCAATAGATAAAATTGCTTTTGAAATGATGCTGAAATTCAATAAAAATAAAGCATATATATTTAATACTATTCAACTATACAGAACTGATAGATATAAATATCTTGAACAACTTATTAAAGCAGGCAGAAGTAAAGATATATATATTGGCGTTAAACTTGTTAGAGGTGCATATCACGAACAGGAAATACATAGAGCATTAGAAAAAAACCTAACCTGTCCTGTGCATACCTTAAAAGAAAATACTGATAAAGATTACGACGATGCTCTTGAGCTATGTATGAAAAATATTGATTTAGTATCAGTTTGTGCAGGAACTCATAACGAAAACTCCTCAAAAAAATTAATTAATTTAATTGAAAAT
>JABICI010000118.1 GCA_018652335.1 Flavobacteriales bacterium | reverse complement strand
TATAATCATCTTCTTAATCGTATTATTCTGGGAAAAGATTACTGAAATAGTCTTTAAAAAATTTAATATTAGATTGAATTATATTATTGTCAGTGCTGTTTTAATAGCTATCGCTATAATAGTTTTATTAATCAATATTTAAATGTATACAATTTCTTTTATATTTTTAGACAAGATACCATTGTCAATTGTGGATATAATTACATTATGAATGATAACGAACAAGTTAATTTATATTCAAAATAAGAAAAGATGACAATTTCCTAAATCAATTATTCAATAATGATGAAAATAAATATTTGTAAACCAGTTTTATTCTTTAAAAATTGAATACTTGTAAGCTAGATTTCTACAAATTAATTTTGTAAACTTGATAATGACTAAAGAAGAGTTAATAAAATATGTGACCTCAAATAGAAGAATTTGTCCATTGCCTATGAATTGGAAAAAGTTTTTAGATATCTTGGAGATAAAAGAAAAGATACCACCACATTTAATTCCAGGTTTAATTCCACTAATACTAAATGGATGGTTCTCATCTGATTTAGAAAAAAGAAAAAGGATACTGGCACAAATTGATTATGCATCTAAAGATGATGAGGTATTAAAAAAACTAGAAGAGTTAATATTAAATATAGATGATAAAGACTGGCTGTATGGCGATGACCCTCTCAGTGATGAAGAACATTCAATGATTTAATGAATATATTTACATTATTCAAACTTTTCTCTAGTAAAAAAAAAGCAAGAAAAAATAAAGGATGGCTCAAATATTTTCCATCTGTAAGTAAATTATTTTCAATAAGGGGAATACAAGATTCTATAATGGATGAGCTTAGTCCATTATTAAAAATTATTTTCCCAAAAACAGATGAAAGCATTTATAGAACTATTACTCTTGTAGCCATAATTAATGCTAGTTTTGCAGCACTGCCAGGTAAGATGGTTGTTGGTGTATATATATCTATCGCTCTTGAAATTGCTATGGCTGTAGCAATAGCAAATCATGTTGGTCTTCATCAGGTGAGAAAAGAAAATATTTATAAATACTTTGGAACTTTAGCAACAGTTGGTTTCTCTATCTTAGTATTATTTAAAGAAGCAATCAGTGCAGCATTTTCTTTATTCTCTTCATTTACAGGACCATTAAATCCATTAATCCCCGCAGAATTATTAGTCACTAATCTTTATGGAATAATGTTTTTAGTTGGGTTTAAAGAAATGAAAAAAACAGGAAGCTTTAAAATACCTTTCAATACATTTAATGAGATTTATAAAACTACAAAAGAATTAACTGCACATCAGTGGAAATTTATTAAAGAAAAACCAATTGGGTTGCTTAAAAAATGTGGAAGAAAAGTTTATACTTTTGTTACTGGTGATGTTTCAATTAAAGATTTAAACCAAAGTGAAATCCGTGGCGATGTTTTTCCAGTATTGGCTACAGCATTATTGTTAGATAATAACTTTGAAGCATTAGAAGGCCCTATGGGTAAAATGTTTATACAAGCAGTAAGATTATCTTTTCCTGAGCAGATAAAAATAGATGCAAATTTGAATGATATAGCTGAACATTTAAGAGGATATGACTCGGAACAATTGCATAGTTTAATAAATAAAAACATTAAAGGAAAAATGTTTGAAATTATAATGGATACAAGAGAAAATGCTGATGGTGATGATTGGACAGCAAAGCCACATCCAAACATAAGTCATCCAGGTTCAGACTCAACTTACACTAATGAAGAAACTGGTGTTAGTATTGAGGTTCAATATAAATCTACATTCAACAAGCATTATGTTGAAACAGAAATGGAAAAAAATCCTGACACTATATTTGTTGTTTCTGATGAGGTGGCTGAAAAAATTAATGACCCTCGCATAATTCCAGCAGGAATTACAAATGAAGAAGTTACTAACCTTGCTGAAAAAAATGCCAAGTTATTAATGAAAGGTGAGATAGATTCTTCAGAGCTAGCATTAGGTGCAATGTATGGTGGTGTTGCTTCAGGAACATTTAATATATTTCCATATGTAGTCGCTTATAAAAAAAAGAAAATTACAAAAGAAGAATTAGAAAAAGTTTTAGAAACAATGCTTCCTCATGCAGGAGAAAAAACTATTCAATTTATGATTAAATATAGTTTAGGCGGAATGCTGTATCTATGGTGGAGACCTGCAAATTTGATATTATCTTATTTATATGACGATGAGGTTGAAAAAGTTAAGCCTATGAAGAAAAACTATACCAGAAGAGAGATACTTCAATTAGCTTTCCTACCTATACTTAAGTGATATTAACTCTGTTTTGTTAAAGTAACCCATCTTCAAAGTTCATAAACACATTTATTAACAACAATAAAT
>JABICI010000116.1 GCA_018652335.1 Flavobacteriales bacterium | reverse complement strand
CCATAATTACAGTTAGTTGAAGAGGAATCAGAGACTGTCCAACTTAAATCAAAAGAATTTGTGGTTATATTTGATTGAGTAACTGAAGAGGTAATAATCAGTGCCCCTGTTTGTATAATATCTGAACTATCTCTAGGTAAGATTTGATAACCATCGTTTGCTGGTGTATTAAAGGTATATTGTGAAGAAATACCAATAAGTGTAACTGCCCCCATTGGTATCATTGAATTCTCAAGAGCATGTCCAGCCTTGATATAAATTTTACCTGTTTCACCATTTGAATCAAAATCATGAGTCCCAGATGTAAACATCGATCCCCCATTATTAAAAATGACATTGTCAATCTGAATTAGTTCGGACTCTGTTGTTTCTCCAATTTGTAAAGGGGTAACTAAGAGCGGAGTAACTGAATTTGCTGATGAATTAACTAATGATGAATTAACAGGTTGCATTTCCATAAGACCATTATAATCAACTAACTCCCCTGTTACAGTAACTTCATCACCTCTAACTAAAGAGGCTAAAACTGTAGGGTCGTATAATGCCATTCCTCCTGTAGAGTCTTCAATATAACGAATAGGACCAAGTTCATCACCATTTGTTACGACACCAGTAATAGTAACGGTTGATCCAACGCCAAGAACCCTAGCTGCTGCAATGTTAGCTTGTGCAAATACATTAATATTGATGCAAATTGTAAAAATAAGAATTATTAATTTTTTCATAGTTATACTATTTTATAGTTTGATTTATATTTGTTAAAAAGTAAATTTAGCAGACAAATTTATTCGTCTTCCAAGTCCAAAAAAAACTCCCGCTGATTTGGCATCAAAATCTTGATAGCTTGCGTTATATGGGTCATTATTTTGAGCATCTGAAATATACATCTCATCAAATAGATTTAAAATACTTAATTTAATATCCATTTTAGTTTTTTGTGAAATCTTGAATTTGTATCCGGCATGTAAATCAATTAAATTATATGAAGGGATTTCCCAACTTTCTCTTCCTGCATTTGCACCATTTAATGATAAAGGATCAAAATCTGCGTAATAATTAGCAAAATAAGTTGATCTTAATTTTATATACGAATTATATGAGGGTTCGTATCTAACACTAAAACCAAACTGAGTTTGAGCAGCATCACCAACGTGGACACCATCTGCATCAAAACTTGCAATAATTTCATTACCAAAATCATCAGTTATTGGGTTATTATTATCGTCTAAAAATCGTACAGTATCAGATGACATCCACTTCCAATCTCCTAGTGAAACAAGTCCTTCAAATCCTAGATTAGATAAAATCTTATATGAAAAATCCATCTCAATTCCCTTATGCAAAGCATCCATTCCATTAATATTTGCTCGGTATGACACATCATCTACTAAAACTGTAACTCCCCCATTTGAAGGTTTATTTTGCCATAATGTATAATATCCATTTAAGTTAGCTGAAAATTTAGATGATCTATATGAATACCCTCCCTCTAAAGCTTGAACAATCTCATTTTTAATGTCTCTAAATAAGCTATTATCATAATAATAAACATTATTAAATCTTGGAGCTTTTGAGATATAACCTAAGTTAATAAAGACATTATTATATTCATCTAAATTAAAGTTTGCACCAGATTTTATAGTGAATCCCCTTATCCATTTCCAAGTAGTCTCTGCTAATTTAGCCTCTGGAGAATTCATTGTATATGCTACTCCGTTATGAAAAACAGTATCAAGTGCCATAGTTTTATTTGCTCCAACTAAGTTGCCATTTTCATCGAACTCTAACTCAGTAGCAACTGAAGTTCCTAATGCTTCAAAATAAGTAGTATCATCTAAAACTAAATCCTTTTTACGGAAATAATCAATTCTTTTATAAGCTGAATTTGAAGCTGATATATTAAAAAAAGTACTTAGCATTCCGTTGCTATATTCCATCTGAGAGAAAACACCGCTCCACTTAACAATTCCATCATTATTATATCCTACTTTGTCTCCAACTCTTTTTACCTCAGAACTTTGTAATCCATTTGAAGCGTCAATAGCATAATCTGCTCCTAGCAAATCATATACCTCCCTATAATGTTCCCCTTTGTAATATCGCATATCTAAACCAGAAGATAAAGATGTGTTGTCTGTAAGTTGATAATTTAAAGTAGAAAGACCTCCATACCAATAATGGTTATTAATTGAACTTCTTAAATAAGTTCCTGCTTTATTTTCTGTATCAGAATACAAGGCATCAATATTATTTGAATTTGAGTTGTATGCCTGTTGAAGATTATACTGTCCAATTCCATCGTAATTATTTGTATTACCACTTAATCCCGTACCTCCACCATTACCAATTGAAGCATATAATATATTTGATATGTAAAATTTATCATTAACCGTCCAAAAATCTCTTAACGAAAATTGAGGTTTATGATAATAATTCTGTTTAGTATTTAATGTTTCTCTATTATGCAAAGTATCACCATTTGAATCAATTGTCCATCTGTCTAAAAATCCCCAATGTTTATTGTAATTAATACCTTTATTTACTATACGACTAGAAAAATCTGAAGTATCTCCAAGAGAACGTGCAAATGAAGTATCATAAGTGGCTATATCGCTTTTATAAGATCTCTGACCATGTTTTTGGGGAGCTCCCATTGCAGAAAAACTTAATATATGATTTCCTATTTCTTTTTGAACTTTTGCATAATAGAAAAATCCTTCACTCCAAGTCTCGTCAACAAAACCATTTCCTTTTTTATATGAACCTGCTAAGGTAAATCCCCAGCCATTTTCCATTCTACCTGAATTATAACCCACTGATGTTCTAAGTTTACCAAAACTTCCTATTGACTGCTTAACAATACCACCCGCTTTATTGCCAGTTCCTTTTGTAAGAATATTCATTGTTCCTCCAACTGATGGAATTGCAATTTTAGAGGCGCCTAACCCTCTTTGAATCTGTATATTTGATGTTACAGCATCTAAACCAAACCAATTAGACCAATACACCCAACCATTTTCCATATCATTTACAGGAATTCCATCAATCATTACCGCCACATTTCTCTGATTAAAACCGCGTATAGTAATTCTAGCATCTCCATCTCCTCCTCCGCTTTGTGTTGCATATACACCAGGAGTTGAATTTAGTACCATTGGAATATCTTGTGAAGCTAATTCCTCATTAATCTGCTTCATTGGTATAGTAGAAAACGCTACAGGGGTCTCTCGATCTCTAGCAATATCGGCAACAACTTGAACTTCATTTAATAATACAGTTTTAAGCTTGAAATTTAGAATCTGTGATTTATTACCAACTGTAATAATTTTATTAATCTCTTTATAACCAACATATGACACCTTAATACTTCTTTCTCCAGTAGGAATTAAAATGGAGAAGTTGCCGTCAAAATCTGTTGCTGTTCCTTGCCCCTTTCCGTACATGATAGTTGCCCCAATAAGTGCTTCTCCGGTGCTTGCATCAATAACTTTTCCACTTATGTTGGTTTGAGCTATAACGCTAAAAGTAAGACAGTTTAAAAAAATTAAAAAAAATATCTTTTTCATATTAATGAGTAAAAAAATGCTGATGTTTCCATCAGCATTATTAATTTAAAATTAAAATTATTAATTTATTATCAATTTATTTTCTTTTAAAATTCCATTCTCAAAACTTATATTAACTATATAAGATCCCTTGGATAAATTAGTTGTATTAATCAATTTGTCAAACACCACAGTTTCCCCTAACATATTAGTAACTTTTATTAATTTAACAGGATTCTTTGAATTAATTGCTACTGAATTTCCTTTATTAGCAGGATTGGGATACATAACGTATGACACATCATTAATATCATTCATTGAAGTGGTTCCCGAGCAATCACAAACATGTGATCCTAAATTAGAATAAGTTGCATCAGGTAGAGAATCGTACTCAAGAGTTGGATTGAAAAGAATAGGGTTTTGTGTTACTCCCTGCTTTACAGTAGATTTTCTTATTAATGTTTGTCTTTTAGTCCACCAAGTTCCTCCATTAGCATCTGTATATCCAGCAGTTACATCATCTGTCCATGCTTGACCAGGATCTTCACCAACTTTACCAAAAATATCAACTGTATTCCCTTGATACTCTAATGTCATGGCGTCATCTCCATTAAAATAAAATGTATTATTATCATCATAATTACCAGAACAATGATCGTCTAATACTGCATAAAAATTTGGATCTACAGGAACAGACCAATATGTACCTAAATCGATAGAATCAAGTTGCCCATTTCCAACCACAACTACATCTCCAGCGGCAATTGATCCAGTCAAAGGCCATACTTCAGGCCCAGAGCTGTTTCCATTTGAATATCTGTTAATACTGTATCCAGCTAAATCAATTGTTGCATTTGTGGGATTATAAACTTCAATACCGTTATTTTGAGCTGGACCTTCAACATATTCAGATATAAATAAATCTGAACATACTTGAGCGTTTAATGTTGCTGAAATAATTACAGCAATTGGTAGTAAAAAATTTTTCATATGTATTATTTTATGTGGTGCAATTTACAAAACTATCAACGAAAACATATGAAAAATAGATAAAAAAATATAAGTTTGGACTAAATTATTAATTACTATG
>JABICI010000041.1 GCA_018652335.1 Flavobacteriales bacterium | reverse complement strand
TTTCATGCGGTGGAGATATATTATTTAACTCACGAGTAATAGATATTATTATTAAAAATAATAAAGTTAATGGTATTGTTCTAAAAAATGGAGATACAATTCATTCTAATAAGATTATATTAGCTACTGGACATTCAGCAAGAGACATTTATTTATTATTAGATAGAAAGAATATTGCATTAGAGGCTAAGCCATTCGCAATAGGTGTGAGAGTAGAACATTCTCAGGAACTTATAGATCAGATTCAATATAATTGTGAGCATCGAGGTGAATACCTTCCGCCAGCACCATATTCATTTGTTAATCAAGTAAATGGTAGAGGTGTGTATTCATTTTGTATGTGTCCAGGGGGAATTATTGCACCATGTGCAACATCGCCTGGTGAAGTTGTTACTAATGGTTGGTCTCCCTCTAGAAGAAATTATAAAACATCAAATTCTGGAATTGTTGTTGAACTAAAATTGAAAGACTTTTCAAAATATGATAAACATGGCCCATTATCAGGAATGTATTTTCAAAAAGATATTGAACAATCTGCATTTAAAGTAGCAGGAGAAACTCAGAAGGTTCCAGCGCAACGACTAGTAGATTTTATTAATAATAAGAAATCTTCTTCCATTCCAAAAACATCTTATTTCCCTGGAACTAAATCTGTTGAACTTAGAAGCTTATTTCCAAATTTTTTAAGTGATAATCTTAATATTGGTTTTCAAAAAATAGGTAATAAAATGAAAGGCTATCTAACAAATGAAGCGGTTGTGCATGCTCCTGAGAGTAGAACTTCTTCACCAGTAAGAATACCAAGAGATAAAATTAGCTTACAACATCCTCAAGTAATTGGTCTGTTTCCATGTGGTGAAGGTGCTGGCTATGCTGGAGGAATTATATCAGCGGCAATTGATGGTCAAAAATGTGCAAGATGCGCTAGTGCTATCTAATTTCAGCTCCAGCCTTATCTATAAATGATGTTATAAGTTTATTCATTATTTTATCAATTATTTTATCAGTTAAAGTTTTACTTTCATCTTCAAAAATAAAAGATAATGAATAAGATTTTTTGTCTTTAGATAATTGTTTTCCTTCATAAACATCAAATAGAGTTATCTTTTTTAAAATTTTATTATCAGTCTTTTTAGCAATATCTTTTAGTTTCTCAAAAGTTACAGACTTATCTAGCAATAAGGATAGATCTCTTCTCATTGATGGGAATTTTGAAATATCCTTGTATTTCATCTTATTTTTTTTAGTGATTTTTAGAATATTATCCCAGTTAAAATCAGCCATAAATACATCTTTAGAAATATCAAAATAATTACATATCTTATTACTTACTTTACCAAATGAAACTAATTTTTTATGGCCTAAACTGTAAGTTACTGAAAGAGATCTTCCAAATCCAGACTTGCTAATAGAATCGAATTTATTTATTCCAAGTTTAGATAGAACTGATTCAACTATTTTCTTTATAAAATAAAAATCAACATCATGATTTTTTGAGTTCCAGTTCTCGGAACTTATTCTTCCTGTTACTAAAATTTGCAAATGTTTTTTCTCAATATTTTTATCATCTATTTTATGATATGTTTTTCCAAATTCATAGAATTTTAAATCTTTGTTCTTTCTGTTTAGATTATATGCTATATTTTCTAATCCATTAAATAGAAGAGTCTGTCGCATTATGTTTAAATCTTGCGATAATGGATTTAAAAGCTTAATGTTATGTAAATTATCAAGTTCTGGAATTAATGCGCTGTATTTATCTTTAGTGAGAGAATTATTCATTATTTCATTAAAGCCATTGTTTGACAAAAGATTTGATATTGATGCACTAATCTTCTCCGAATTATTACTTTCATTTGATGTAATAATTGTATTAAGATTAGAAGGGATTGTAACATTGTTGAATCCATATATTCTTAATATTTCTTCAATTACATCGACTTCTCTTTTAACATCAGTCCTATATGGTGGAATTAATAATGTTAAACCATCATCACTTGAATCTGCAATGTCTATCTCTAAATCTCTTAGTATCGAAATAACTTTATTTCTATCTATATATTCACCTATTAATTTATCCATTTTATCATAAGACAAGATTACTTTAAAATGTGAAATCTTTTTTGGATATAAATCGTTAATATCTGAAGACAAACTACCACCGCATATTTCCATTATTAATAAGGCTGCTCTTTTAAGTGCATAAACTGTTATGTTTGGATCACAACCTCTTTCATATCTAAATGATGCGTCTGTGCTTAAGGTATGTCTTTTAGACGATTTTCGAATGCTTATTGAATCAAAGTATGCAGACTCTAAAAAAATATCTCTGGTGTCATTATTTACGCTAGATTCAACTCCACCCATAACCCCTGCAATACACATTGGTTTTTTCGCATCATTTATCATTAAATCTTCAGATGACAATTTAATTTCTTTATTATCAAGTGTAATAAATTTAGTATCATTTTTTGTTCTTGATACTATAACTTTCTTTCCTTGAATTTTGTTCATATCAAATGCATGCAAGGGTTGTCCGGTTTCATGTAAAACAAAGTTTGTTATGTCGACAACATTATTTACTGGATTAAGACCAATTGCTTTAAGCTTGTTTTGTAACCAATCTGGAGAATCAGTTACTTGTACATTGCTTAGTGTTAAAGAAGAGTATCTTGGGCATAAATCAAAATCTTTTACTTCTACAGATATACTGCTTTTTTTATTTAATTCTTTGAACCCTTTTACTGATGGCTTGCACATTTGTAGCTTCTCGCCCCTATAATTTAAGGAAGTAAGAAGATCTCTTGCTACACCTATATGCCCCATTGCATCGGATCGATTTGGTGTTAACCCAATTTCAAAAACTGTATCAGTCTCTAATTTAAAATAATCTTTTGCTTTAATCCCTACTTCTGCATTTTTATCTAATACCATTATTCCATCGTGGCTCTCTCCTAATCCTAGTTCGCTTTCAGAACAAATCATTCCATATGAAAGCTCCCCTCTAATTTTACCTTTTTTTATCTTTAAACTATCTTCACCTGTGTGTAATATTGTACCGATTGTAGCTACTGGAACTTTTTGTCCGACATCAATATTTTTTGCACCACAAACTATTTGTAATGGTTCTATTTCACCAACATTTATAGTTGTTAAGTTTAGTCTATCGGCATTAGGGTGTTGTATTTTAGATAGGACTTCACCAATTACCACACCTTTTAATCCCCCTTTTACGCTTTCTATTTCTTGAACTCCTTCAACTTCTAAGCCAATATCAGTTAAAATAGATGAAATCTCATCAATAGGTAGATTAAGATTTAAATAATTATTCAGCCAGTTATATGATATTTTCATTTAGAGTTATTGTAATTTAAACAAAAATATAAAAAATAGAATCGCATGAGTTAAATTATCGATTTAGATTTGAGGATATTTTTTGATTAAATAAATTAAGGAATATTTTTAGTTACTCCTTTAAGGCTAAGCAGATTCATTGCATTACCTTCTAATCCTGCAATATTTTTACTTGAAAATCTTAAAACATTATCATAGTAAAGCGGTACAATGACAGCGCTATCAAGAATTAATTGATTCATTTTATTGTATAACAAATATCTATTATTTGAGATATTCTCAGATAGAGAAGCTACATACAAGCTATCAAAATAGCTGTTACTAAAATGTGTATAATTTGGGCCGTCAGGACTCTTGTTTTTACTATAAAACAATGATAAGTAATTTTCTGCATCTGGATAGTCCGCAATCCAGCTGCCTCTAAAGAAATTAAGTTTAGATGTTGCGACCATTTGCCTATGAGATGATGGTAAATTAATTTGAATCTCAACATTTAATCCAATATCTGTTAAACTATTTTGAATATACTCGCATAAATCAAGGTAAGATGATGTTGTAGATAGTATAATTTTTTGATTTACATCAAAGTTACTTTTATTAATTAGTGCTTTAGCTTTTTCAGGATTATAGCTATATCCATTTATATTATTATTAAAAGAAGGTAGTCCAATTGGAATTATCCCTTTTGTAGCAGGATAACCAATGTTGTTTCTTAAGTACTTTATCATTTCCAATCTATTAAAGCCTAAGTTAATAGCTTTTCTAATTTCAATTGGTAAGGGTTTTTCATCAATTAAAAATCCAAGATATTCGGTATTTAAGTACGATAGTTTTTCAAGATTAACTGTCTTATTGTATTTTGGGTTTAATTCACCAGTTCTGGTAAGTATTTCATCCTTATAACTTGCATCTATTCCAGAAACGAAATCTAAATTACCATTTAAAAACTGTAAAAATGCTGATTGCTTGTCTTTAATAAATGTTATAGCAATAGCATCAAGAAAAGGCATTGCTTTTTTGTCTTGATTTTTTTCAAAATAATTACTGTTTTTTCTCATAACTAGCTTGACTCCATCTTTCCATAATTGTAACTTGAATGGTCCTGTTCCAATAGGTTCCCTACTAAAGTTAATGTTTTCACTTATTTCATGAGGAACAACTGAGCAGTACTGCATACTTAATAGTGATAAAAATGCTGGAAATGGCTTTTTAAGAGTAACTTTAAATGTACTATCATTAATAGCTTTATACGACTCTACGTTTGATAGTACCCATTTTCCTGGAGCAGCTAATTCTTTACTTAATAATCTGTTGAATGAATATTCAAAATCTTTTGCTATAACTTTTCTTCCAATACTATCTGAGAAAAGATAATGATCGTGAAAATAAACATCATCTCTAAGAGTAAAAGTATAATGTAATGAATTAGATGATATATTCCAATACTTTGAAATAGATGGTTTTACGTTTAAATTATTGTCAAGTTGAACGAGTCCGTTAAAAAGTTGGTTTGTTGCCCAAATCGTCGCCTGATCTTTGGCAAATGCTGGATCTAGCGTGCTTATTCCAGAGGATTCATTATATTTAAAAATAGATAAATTTGAATTTTGGTCTGTATTACTACAAGAGTATAACAAAGTTGCCATTGTTATCAGAATTAATCTAATCATAATTTTAATTATCTTGCAATATTAACTAATTATATCACTAATACAATGTCCAAAATATTCAATTTACATTTAAATGCCTGTATAATTTATTAAAATAAATATTGTCGTAATAAGCTTTTAATATTTTGGATAATATAATTGTAAACAATCATAAATTGGACATTGCATTATTTTTAGTTTTCTAATCAAGTATCATATTTTAAACAGACCCATTTCTTAATTAATTTTACGAAATCAAATAAAAATATGTTTCATATTCACTATGATTAATGAATTATCTATTTTTGGCAAATGTTTGATCAAAAGAAAGTTGCTTTTTACACACTTGGTTGTAAGCTTAATTTTTCTGAAACTTCTACTATTGGAAGGCAGTTAATTGATATTGGTTTTCAAAAAGTAGACTTTAACCAAGTTGCAGATTTATATGTAATCAATACATGCTCAGTAACAGAGAATGCAAATAGAGAATGTAGGAGGATAATTAGAAAAGCTAGAAGATTGTCTCCAGCTTCTTTTATTGTAGTAACTGGATGCTATGCTCAGCTTAAGCCAAATGACATTTCTAAAATTGAAGGCGTAGATATGGTGCTTGGGGCTAATGACAAGTTTAATCTTCCAAAATTACTTAAAGATTTGACTAAAAATAATTCACCAAAAATACATGGCTGTGAAATTTCAAAACTTGATTATTTTAATTCCTTTTCACTTAATGACAGGACACGTTCTTTTCTTAAAATTCAAGATGGATGTGATTACCCGTGTACATATTGTACTATACCTTTAGCTCGAGGAAAAAGTAGGTGTGATACTATTGATAATATTTTACAAAGTGCAAGCATCATAGCATCTAAAGGCATTAAGGAAATTGTATTAACTGGTGTGAATATTGGTGAATTTAAAGACAATAAAAATAATTTTGCTGACTTGATGTCTAATCTTGAAAATGTAGAAGGAATTGAAAGATACAGGATCTCATCCATCGAACCAAATTTAATTAGTGATCAAGTTATATCAAACGTTAGTGCTTCTAAGAAATTCATGCCACATTTCCATATTCCCATGCAATCAGGTTCAGATTTGATATTAGGTAAGATGAAAAGACGCTATCAAACAAAATTATATAGAAATAAAATTAATAATATTACTAATAACATTAAAGATGTATGTATAGGAGCTGATGTTATTGTTGGTTTTCCTGGTGAAACTGATGATGAGTTTAACAAAACAATGTTATTTATCAAAGACCTACCTATTTCTTATTTACATGTATTTACTTACTCTGAGAGAGAAAATACTGCTGCAATTGAATTTGATAATGTAGTTGATAAAAAAACTCGCTCAGAAAGAGCTACAAAATTAATCTTACTTTCAGAAAAACTTAAAAGAGCTTTTTATTCGAAATATATAAGTTCTAATCATACTGCCTTACTTGAAGAAGAAGATCATGATGGTTTCTTATATGGTTTTACGGACAATTATATTAAGATTAAAGTTCCTTTTCATAAACATTTACAAAAATCTAAGCAAAAGGTGTTCTTGCAGAAAATCGATTCAGATGGTATAGTGCTATCAAAAATAATAACAAACTAAAATATGTATCCAACAATTTCACATCTAATATATGATTTATTTGGTTTAGACATCCCTTTACCTATTCAGACATTTGGGTTTTGGGTTGCAATTGCATTTTTGATGGCTTCATGGATTATATCTCTTGAACTTAGAAGAAAAGAATCACTTGGATTGCTTTCACCTTTTAAGACTAAAGAAGTTATTGGCAAAGGTCTTAGCAATTATGATATAGTGAGTAGTTTATTTTTTGGTTTCTTATTTGGATTTAAAGCAGTAGAGGCCTTTTTTTATTATTCAGATCTAGTTAATAACCCACAGGAATTTATTCTTTCTTTTAGAGGTAATCTTGCAGGTGGTATATTAATTGCATTAGTCTCATTATTCATCAAGTGGAGTGATAATAAAAAGCAAAAACTAACTATACCAAAAACAATAGATAAAACTTTACATCCTTATGAATTAGTTGGCAATTTAACAATGATTGCAGCTGTTTCAGGAGTAATTGGCGCAAAAATATTTCATAACTTAGAAAATTTTGATTTATTTCTTTCTGATCCACTTGGACAGTTACTTTCATTTAGTGGCCTAACGTTCTACGGAGGATTAATTTTTGGTGCTATTTCTGTTATATGGTATGCTAACAAATTCAATATTAAAATAAAACACCTTATAGACAGTTCTGCACCCGCCCTAATGCTTGCCTATGGAATTGGTAGAATTGGCTGTCAGATGTCAGGAGATGGAGATTGGGGGATAGTTAATTTAGCCCCTAAGCCAGATTGGATGGGTTTTTTGCCAGATTGGATGTGGAGCTATACATTTCCTCATAATGTTATTAATGCTGGTATTCCAATTGATGGATGTGTTGGTAACTTTTGCTACCAGCTTGCTAATCCAGTATGGCCTACTGCATTTTATGAAGTTGTTATGTCACTTATTTTATTTGGTATTCTTTGGTTTTTAAGAAAGAGAATAAACATTCCAGGAATGTTGTTCTTCATTTACTTTATCTTTAATGGAATTGAAAGGTTTTTTATCGAAAAAGTTAGAGTTAATACAGAGTATAACATTCTTGGTGGTATTACTCAAGCAGAAATTATTTCATTTCTGCTAATAATAACTGGTTTTCTTGGTTGTATTTATCTTTATGCCAAAAGAGATCAAAAAATCTGAGTTTCTTAAATAGTTAATTTAACCATTCAAAAAAAGTCCATGCTAACATAAGAGCAAATAATCCAACAATAACTACAATAATTATTAATAACATGAGACCAATACTTATTGCAGTTCTAGCTGCTTTTGATTTTTCATTTTTTGGCTTTATCCCTTTAAATTTTTGACAGTCTTCGCATCTACATTTTGCAATGTCAAATCCACTATTTTGTAACCTTGTATGATAATCTTCTAGATTTTCTGATTTAATAGTATCACTACTATTTTTTATAGTATCATGATAGAGTGTTGAAGTATTCACTACAGGAAATGATGCATAAAGCATTGAGGATGATAATAATGCTAGTATTAAAATGATATTTTTCATTTCACAATATTAATATTTTATAATTATATT
>JABICI010000114.1 GCA_018652335.1 Flavobacteriales bacterium | reverse complement strand
TTGACTATAGTAAATATTTTGGTTATCATATAAACTAGATTTAAAGTCTTTAGAGAACAATTGAATTATTTTACTTATAGTTTGTTGTTTGTCCGTCTCTATTGATGTACATAGAAGTAATGCGCTTGAGCTTAGACTGACTTTATGTAGAGATATAAAAAGTTTATTTGATTTGAAAATCTCAGGATTTTGAATAAAAATTTTGTTTATATCATTAGCATTATTACTAATTGAATCAATTATATCAATAGATTTTAATTTTGACCAAATCGTAGATTTTTTAAGATATCTACTGAGATTTTTTACGTTGTTTAATTGTATTATTATTGAAGCATTGTTTGGAATAGATTCTATTGGATTGATTTCACTTTTTTGAGTATTTAAATATGCATTATATCCAATAGAAATAATGATTCCTATTAAGATAAATGGAATTAAAATTTTTAAAATTTTGTTTATCATATAGTGTTATCTTTTTACAAAATTAAAAAATTAAACATCTAAATTAGTTTGTCTTTCAAGTAATTGGAAACTTTTACGGTGATATTTTGTTATTCCATACTTTTTAATACCATCTCTATGCTCTTTAGTTGGGTATCCATTGTTTGTATTCCATTTGTAATTTGAAAAACTTTTATGGTATCTTTCCATTATTTCATCTCTATGTGTTTTGGCAATTATTGATGCGGCTGCTATTGATAAATATTTTCCGTCTCCTTTAACAATACACTTATGATTAATGCTTTTAAAGTTATTAAAACTTATCCCGTCAATAATTAAGAAATCAGCTTTTTTAGTTAATTTTTTAATTGCTCTGTGCATTGCTAAAATTGAGGCATTTAAGATATTTATTTGGTCAATTTCCTTGTTATCTGCAATTCCAACTGCCCAACTTATAGCTTCTCTTTCAATAATTTTTCTTAATAAATCTCTTTTTTTCTTTGACAATAATTTACTATCATTTAAAATAATATTGCTAAAATTTTTGGGCAATATTACTGCGGCAGCAACAACAGGACCTGCTAGGCACCCTCTTCCCGCTTCATCGCAACCAGCAATTGTTAGATTTTTCGAGTAATGTTTTAACACTTAATTTGGAGAAAGTCCTCTTTTCGGTTTCTTGTATTTTTTGATTTTTTGTTTAATCCTAGCATCTACATCCTCCTTAAACCACCATTTTCCATTCTTATATTTGTATGAATTAAATGTTCCTTCAGGAATATAAAACTCGTATAATCCTTCTAATCCTTTTCTTTGTGGTACTAAATTATTGAAAATAATTTCTTGTTTTTCATAATTATATTTAACGCTTGCTGTAGTTTTAGAATCGTATTGAAAGATTATTCTTTTCTGACTTTCTTTTGCATTCTTTTTAAATATTGGTAAGCCAAACTTGATTTTTTTCTTTCCAGAAAAATACATGACATCAATTATTTTCTTTGTACTATAGCCATCATTACCATCCCATAATAGTATTGTATAGTATTTCTTTCCTGGTTTTTTAATATAAATTATATCATAAATTATACCTCCGTACCAATTACTAGCATCGAGGTTTTCTTGTTCAGGTGTTCTAATATTATTTGAGTTATCAGTTAGAGTAATTAGCTCAAATTTTTTCTTATTTTTATTATAATAGTGAACAATTCCGTAATATTCATATGTATTGTTATCTTTTTTTAAGAGCCAGTTGAAAATTCGAAATCTTTTGTCAGGAGATTTGATTCTAGATATTGTTATTAGAGAATCAAAATGATAATTAAATGATTTTTCATATGAAAGAACTTCTGTTAGGTACTCTATTAAAGCATTATTTGCTATTCTTTTTTCCGCCTCAAAAGGTAAGTTCATTACTCTGTCTGCAATTACCTTTAATGTATCTTCGTATTCAGAAAACAACTGATTATTTCCTTTTTGACTAAAGGCTGAAAGACTATATAAAATACAAATATTAAATATTATTATCTTTTTCATTTATTAGTCATTGCTTTAATTTATTTTTGTACAAATATAAATATATAATGACTTTACAAGACAGAATTAATATTATCAGTGAGCTTGGTTTATACTTAAGAAAAAATTTTCTTGAAGATCATTTTGACTCAATCAAAATAGCAACAGTAAAAAATCCATGGTTCACCGTTAAAAGTATTACAAATGCTGTTTTGTCAATAAGCGATATGGTGGAAAAGGATATGCTGAATGCTTGGCTAAATCCTTACACAATAAAAGAGCCATCTTCTCCAAAGAATGTACTTATAATTATGGCAGGTAATATTCCGCTTGTAGGATTTCATGATCTATTGTCCGTTATTATTATGGGGCATAATCCAGTAATTAAGTTATCTTCTAATGACAATGTGTTAATGCCTCTAATAATCAATATTTTTCTTGATTTATTTCCCTCAAATTATAACCAAATTAAATTTATTAATGACGTTAAGGGTAGGAGTTTTGATGCTGTTATTACAACTGGAACTGATAATTCTGCTAATTATTTTAAGTATTATTTTAAGGACGCAAAAAAAATTATAAGAAAGAATAGGAGATCTATTGCTATTTTAGATGGCTCAGAGAGCTCTCAACAAATCAAAGGTCTTGCGAATGATATCTTTCTGTATTATGGTTTAGGCTGTAGGAATGTCTCTAAATTATATTTGCCTTGTGGTTATGACTTAAATATTTTATTTAAATCTTTTTATTCACATAAACATGTGATGGAACATAAAAAGTATGGTAATAATTATGATTATAACAAAGCTATTTTTTTAATGGGAAATAATAAATTAATTGAGAATGGCTTTATATTACTAAAAGAAGATAGTTCATTATATTCTCCAGTTGCTATGTTGTATTATGAATATTATAATGATATAAATGACGTAGATACTTTTATTAATAAAAATAGTGACAAGATTCAATGTATTGTTTCTAAAAATAATATTCCCTTTGGAAATACGCAAAAACCTAAGCTTTGGGATTACGCAGATGGTGTAGATACAATTGATTTTTTAAAGCAACTTGCTTAATCTATGAGTTCATACGCTCCAATGTCAGGAATATTCCGCTGTACTCCATCTAAATCAAGTAGAATTGTTGAGATGTCCGCTGTATTAACTGCGGGTGAATTATCTTTTAGATGAAAATCATCTTCAGAAGCGTCAATAAATTTAACATCTTCATTAAAAATAGAATTAATATAGTTTAAATTTTCTGTTTCTGTAGTGGGATCTATTTTAATAATACAATGTTCAAATTTATAATTAAATAATCCGATCTCTTGATATTCGTCAAAGCTTATCTCTGTAGTTAATGGACCGTCAATTATACAATTTTTGAAATTGGCTTTTTCAAGATCTCTGATGTATGTTGTTCCGTCAATAGAATTATAATAGTTGTTTAGAAGAATTGTTGGAGTTGATCTGCGGTTGTAATCCCA
The DNA here is from genome assembly GCA_018652335.1 of Flavobacteriales bacterium. Classification (GTDB taxonomy): domain Bacteria; phylum Bacteroidota; class Bacteroidia; order Flavobacteriales; family BACL11. Next base: position 5,436 of record JABICI010000114.1, on the reverse strand, counting down.
GTAATTAGCAAATGTACAGTGTGTAAAAGTATAGCTACCGCCAATGTTACAAGCTACAGAGTATTGACCACATTTCGTTATTAAGGTATTAGTTACATTAATTGTAGCTCCTTGACCTAAGATTCCAATATTGGAGATATTTTTAATTATTGTGTTGTTAATCTCAACTGTAGGATTGTTATTACTTACTGAATCTGCGCGTATACCATTAATGCCATTGCTAATAATTGCATGATTTATAATATTGTTAATACTCCCTTGTACAAAGTGGATTCCATTCCATTGTCCAGGAATATTTTCATACCAAGAATCAAGTCTATCACCTTTAAAGATTACTTTGTTGTTTAGGCTACCATTAACTATCAATGTTCCATTATTATTTAGTTGAGAATTTTGATTAGATAAAATTGGATTTCCAACAAATATTCCTGAATTATTATGGAAATATATTTCTGTGCCTTCCTCAATTGTCAGAGTAGCTTCTGGTTCAATAACGATGTATCCATATACAACATGCGGAAGATTGTTTGTCCAAATCTCATTTTCTGAGATTGAATAATATTTAAAATTAATGCTATCTGTTCCGTCAAAGAAAAAATTATCATTTGGTAAATGAAAATTAGCGTTTCTTGCAGGTACAACGAGTTGAATTGTTTGATTTTTATCGCCTGAAATAAACTTAATATTGCTAGTTAAAAGAAATTCATTATTTAAATTGATATTAGCTGTTGCTTCTAAAAAAATGAAAATACTATCATTGGAAGCTATCTCAATTTCTTTTTGGTTTTCAACAGGCTCTCCGTCAATATTCATTCTAAATACTCCATTGTTAGATGAACTTAATAATATGTTTGTTGTGATATTAAAATTATTCTGATTGTAAACAGTAAGAATTTTTGTTGGTGTTCCTATTGAATGAAATGATGTGTCAAAAATTATAGTATCGTTAGAAAATTTAAGATATCCAGAAATATTATTATCAAGAAGATCTTTTTTGCATGCAAAAAGAAATGTTATTATAATTAACAACAATAAAGGTTTTTTTGTATTCATATTTTCTTTAATCTTGATAAATCTCTTTTTTGATCTTTTTCTTTTATACTTTCTCTCTTATCATAAATCTTTTTACCTTTTGCTAGTGCAATTTCTAATTTTGCTCTTCCAGTATTGTTAATAAATAATCTTGTAGGTATTATTGAATTGCCCTTTTCTTTAACTTTTCCAAGTAGTTTTCGAAGTTCTATTTTGTTGAGAAGTAGCTTTCTATCTCTTTTGGGTTCGTGGTTATTATAGCCCCCATTTGAATATTCGCTGATGTGTAAGTTTTTTACAAATAATTCTTCATCAACAAAAGTACAATATGCATCAGAGATATTAGCCTTGTTATTTCTAATTGATTTTATTTCAGTACCAAGAAGTGATATTCCAGCTGTAAGTGTACTTATAACATGATATTCAAAGCTAGATTTTCTATTTTTGATATTTATTGACATATTGCAAATATAATGATTATCATATCCAAAGCATAGGAACTAAAGTACTAATATTATCCTAATGCTACATCAAGTATCATCATTACTATAAATCCAAAAATTAGTCCCATAGTTGCAATATCTGTATTTCCACCTCTTTGACTTTCAGGAATAACTTCTTCTACCACAATAAATATCATGGCTCCAGCTGCAAATGCTAGTGCGTATGGAAGGATTGGAAGTACTTGCATAACAATAACAGCTCCAATTACTGCAAAAATAGGCTCAACGATTGCAGATAACTGACCCCATTTCCAAGATTTCCATCTACTAACACCTTGCCTCCTTAGTGGCATTGATACAGCAAATCCTTCTGGAAAATTTTGTATTCCTATTCCTATTGCTAAAGCTATTGCGGCTCCCATTGAAAAAACTTCATTCATTCCTGTTAATTCTGGGTTTGCCAGTGCACCAAAAGCTACTCCTACTGCAAGTCCTTCAGGAATATTATGTAAAGCAATAGCTAAAACAAGAAGAATTGTTTTTTTCCAATTTGTTTCTACTCCTTCAGCTTCATTTCTTTTCGAAAATAAATGAAGATGTGGAATTATTTTATCTAAGATATAAAGGAAAAGTGCTCCAAAGAAAAAACCTACAGCTGGAGGTAACCATGATGGTAAATTTGATAGCCCCATTTCGTTTTGCATTTCAACATAAGAAATCGAAGGAGATAGCAGAGACCAGAAACTAGCCGCAATCATAACGCCTCCCGTAAATCCTAATGAAGCATCAAGAATTTTTCTGTTACTTGATTTAAAAAGGAAAACTAAAGATGCTCCCAAAGCTGTTAATAGCCAAGTGAATAAGCCAGCACATAATGCTTGCATAACTGGTGATTGTATTATAAACCAATTGTAAAGATCAAATTGTTCCATTTTATTTAATGATTTTTATTAATAGATGTTTGGCGACATTACTACTTACATGGTGAAAGGAATCGTTGATCTTAATGTTTAAAGAATTATCAAAATCTATTTTTTCTTCAATAGTGATTTTTGTTCCAATACTAATGTTAAGTTTTGTTAAATAGTGAAGAAATTTCTTTTCGTCTAAAGTCACTCCCATTACTAGTCCTTTTGTGAATGTATTTAGCTTATTTAATGGAATTGCATTAGAATTAGGAATAATACCTTCTTTTGTTGGTATAGGTTCTCCATGGGGGTCAAATTCTGGATATTCTAGGAATTTGTCTAGTTTGTCAATAAGTTTTTCTGACTGAATATGTTCTAGTTGTTCTGCAACAATATGTACTTCGCTCCAATCAAAGTTTAGACAATCAACTAAAAAAGTTTCCCATAGCCTATGCTTTCTTATGATAGTTGTTGCTAATACTCTTCCTTTATTCGTTAATGAAACGCCTTTGTATTTTTCATAATTAATTAATTTCTTTTCTAAAAGTTTTTTTAGCATATCTGAAACAGATGCTGCTGTTGTTCCAATTTCGCTAGCAATTGAGTTAGTAGATACTTTTTCTAGCGATTTTAAACTTAAAGTGAGAATTGCTTTTATATAGTTCTCTTCAGATAATGTAATCATTTTACAAATATAATTAAATATATTTAAAATAAAATTTAGATATGTCTAAAAAAGTGGATATTTGCAAAAAAAAATGAATCTGAGAAATACATCAATAGTTGTTATTTTGCTTTTAACTATTAATGGGTTAGTTGCTCAAACAATAAAAGGGTTAATCGTTTCTGATAATAAGGTTGTTCCTTTTGCAAATATTCAAATTAGAAATATTGATAAAGGAGTTTCTACTAATGAAAAAGGTGATTATATTATTAAGGAAGTTCCAGTTGGTAGTTATGAAATTTCAATTTCTTGTATTGGCATGCTTTCAGAAAATTTTAGTGTTGATGTTTTAGATGGTATTAATGTATTTAACTTTAGTCTAGAGCCGTCTGTATTTAATTTAGATCAAGTTGTTGTAACTGGTACTAAAACATTTAAAAGACAAACAGATTCTCCAGTTATAGTTAATATTATAGACGCAGATAAGCTTGAAAGTGTTCAGGCTTGTAATCTAGCAGAGGGATTAAATTATCAGCCTGGGCTTAGAATAGAGTATGATTGTCAAACTTGTAGTTATTCACAACTTAGAATGAATGGTCTTTCAGGAGGTTATTCACAAATTTTGATAAATGGCAAATCTATATTTAGTCCTTTAACTGGTTTGTATGGTATGGAGCAAATTCCTGTTAATATGATTGAAAGAATTGAAATTATTAGAGGAGGTGGTAGTTCTTTATATGGATCCTCTGCAGTTGGTGGTGTTGTTAATGTGATTACAAGAATTCCAAAAAGAAATTCTTACAGTTTTGGTTATCAGTATTCTTTAATAAATAATTCTACTGATGATAATGTGTTTTACGGTAATGCAACTGTCCTCTCAGATAGTAAAAATTCTGGAACAACTTTTTTTGTCAATAATAGAAATAGAGAATGGTATGATCACAATAGTGATAATTATTCAGAATTACCTGCATTGAGAGATAATACGTTTGGATTTAATTTCTTTTCTAATCCAACTCATAATCAGAAATTTGAGATTAATTTTGGTAGTATTCATGAGTATAGGTATGGAGGGGAGATGCTTGATGGGCCTCCTCATTTTTCTATGCAATCAGAAGAAAGAGTTCATGATGTCTTGCTTGCAAATATAGATTATCAAATTGATTTCAACCAGGGTTTATCTTCATTTTCTTCGTACTTAGCGACTCAAAAAACATCACGTAAGCACTATACTGGAATTAGGCCAGTGGTTGGTTCTGAAGAGGATTTAATTCACTTGCAAACCCCTCCTTATGGAACATCTTTAAGTATAACAAATCAGATAGGATTGCAATTAAATCATAGTTCAAAAAAACTCTTTGGAGTTAATATTCTCACTTTAGGTACTGAGATAATTTCAGACAATATCGATGATGAGATTAGTTCGTATAATTATTTAATAAATCAAAAAGTAAATTCGTTGGGATCATTCTTTCAATCTGACTGGAGTTTAACTAAAAAGATCAATTTACTGAGTGGTGTCAGGATTGATAAGCATTCAATGCTTGATGACTTAGTTGTTAGTCCAAGATATTCGTTAATGTATCATTTTAAGAAAAAAACGCAATTTAGATTCTCATACAGTACTGGCTTTAGAGCGCCACAAGCATTTGACACTGATTTGCATATTGCTTTTGCAGGAGGTGGTATTTCTAGAGTATTGCTATCAGATAACTTGAAGGAAGAAAAATCTAGTAGTGTTAGCGCATCAGTTAACTATGATAAGGTGGCAATGCGATATTTATTTGGGGTAACTTTAGAGGGATTTAAAACTGTTTTGAATAATGCTTTTTATTTATATCCAATGGGAGAGGATGAATTTGGTGAACTATTTGAAAAAAGAAATGGTAGTGGTGCCACAGTTCAAGGTTTGACTTTAGAAATTAGGGCGTTGTATGATGGGTTAGAATTTGAGTCTGGGTATACTCTTCAAAATTCAAAATATAAAGAGTTAGTCAGCTATTCCGATGAATTAGTTGGTACTAGAAATTTTTTGAGATCTCCTAACTCGTATGGATATGCAACAATAAAGTATAATAAATCAAGTAAGTTTATTGTTACTGCAAATTTAGTGCATACTGGTGTTATGAATTTAATTCATTTAGCAGGAGGCCCTGGTCAAATTAATGATACATATGTTGAGTCTCCAATTTTTAATTCAATAGGTTTAAATTTTACTTATATTTTAAAATCAAAAGCAATAGGGTTCAAGACAGAGATAACTGTAGGTATAAAAAATATTACCAATTCATTTCAAGATGATTTTGATTCGTTTAAGAATCGAGATAGTAATTACTTTTACGGGCCAATATTGCCAAGAACATTTAATTTTAGTTTAATTTTTAAATCA
>JABICI010000099.1 GCA_018652335.1 Flavobacteriales bacterium | reverse complement strand
TCCAAGCCTTAGTTTTCTTTGAATTAATGATGTTGAACCTGATTGATGTTTAACTAAAACCGAAGCTGCTTCATTAAACATTGAATCTAATTCATTTAAGTCTGCTTTGCTTCCAACTGCATCTGCTTCTCCTTCGAATTCGGGAAGCATATGAGCCTGAGGATATGCTCTTTGTGAGCCAATATATTCACAGATTTTTTCAACTTCTGGTGTGTCAATAAATGCACACTGAAGTCTCGTTAAATCATTTCCAGTTGAAATAAGCATGTCTCCCATTCCAATTAATTGCTCTGCACCTTTCGTATCCATTATTGTTCTTGAGTCAATTGTTGATGTGACTCTAAAAGCAACTCGTGCAGGAAAATTTGCTTTTATTATTCCTGTAATTACATTAACTGAGGGCCGTTGAGTTGCAACAATTAAATGAATCCCAATAGCACGTGCTAATTGAGCAAGTCTTGCAATAGGTGTCTCTATTTCTTTTCCTGCAGTCATTATTAAATCTGCAAATTCATCAATTACAAGTACAATATATGGTAAAAATCTATGTCCATCATTCGGATTTAATTTTCTTGAAATAAATTTAGCATTATACTCTTTGATGTTTCTACAGTTAGCATTTTTACACAATTCATATCTTTCATCCATTTCGATACAAAGTGAGTTTACGGTATTTACTACTTTTTTAGTATCTGTTATTATTGCATCTTCTGAATCAGGAAGTTTTGCTAAATAATGTCGTTCAATTTTATTAAATAATGTTAACTCGACTTTTTTCGGGTCAACTAAAACGAATTTTATCTGAGATGGGTGTTTTTTGTAAAGCAATGACACCAACATTGCATTTAAACCAACTGATTTTCCCTGTCCTGTTGCTCCAGCCATTAATAAGTGAGGCATCTTGGCAAGATCTACAATAAAAGTTTCATTTGAAATTGTTTTTCCAAATGCTATTGGTAGTTCCATTTTTGAATTCTGAAATTTTTCAGATTGCAAAACTTCAAGCATGGAAACTGTATTCTTATTTGCATTAGGAACCTCAATACCAATTGTCCCTTTTCCAGGTATTGGGGCGATTATTCTTATTCCCTCTGCCGCTAAACTAAGAGATATATCGTCTTCTAGATTTTTTATTTTAGAAATTCTGACACCAGCTTCTGGTACAATTTCATACAATGTAATGGTAGGGCCCACTGTAGCTGAAATTGATGTAATGCCTATATTGTAATGCCCTAATGTTTCAACAATTTTATTTTTATTTTTTTCTAATTCACTCTTATCAACTTCAATCTTATTTTTCCCATAATCATTTAGAAGATTCATGGTAGGCATCTTGAATTTTGATAACTCTAAAGTAGGATCAAAATCACCAAGCTCTTTGAGTTTCTTTTCTATTTCGCTTTTACTTAAAGAATCTTCATTTTTGTTGCTAATCACTTCTAAACCTATATCGTCTATTAATTCATCTTCTTTTACTTTTATCTCAATTTGATTTTCAGTCTTTGTTTCAGAAATATTTTCTTCTTTAACTTCTTCAATTATATTAGTATTTTCTTCTAAAATTTGTTCAGTATCTTTTGCTTCTACTTTTTTATTTTCTCTTAACGTAAAACCTTTAATCTTAAATTTATTTAGTTTTAGTAGATGCTTGCTATTTATTTTGAATGAAATAATTATATTTAAAGAGATGATTGTTATTAGTACAATGCTTGTGCCTATATTACCAATAGCTTGAATAAGTATCTCGTCAATAAAAATACCTAATCCGCCAGCTAATATCATAGCATCAAAGAAATGATGTATAGTTATAGGCAAGATGATTAAAGCTAAAAGTACATTGGTTACGACCTTACTTAACTTAAACTTCTTAAGACCTAAAATTGACAAGCCTAAAATTAGTGTTAAATAAGGTATGAGAAGTGCTGAAATTCCAAACCAAAGCTTGATAAACCTATGAGATAGTTGAGCTCCTAACCCTCCAATTTGATTGTTAGTTTCATTATTAAAGATTGTATAACCTTCTTTAGATAATACGCTGTCATCTGCTTTCCATTCAAAAAGGTATGATACAAATGATATGATTAATAATACAGAGAATAGTGAGATAATAGTTCCAAGAATTTTCCGATTATTAGAATTGTTGAGCTGAGAAATTATTTTAGCTAGTGATTTAGCTTTATTTTTTTTATTTATCATATATTTCAAAGGTACAAATGAAATTAATTTATTTATTACCAACGTAACTTAAATTTAACCATTAAAATGTTAATAATTGTTAATACTTTAAATGTGTTTTTCTTAAGAAGAAAAGATTAAATTTGCACTAGTTATGATACCCGTTAATATAAAGAATGAGACCTCTAAACTTATTACAGTTGTTTTAGGAATTGCTGAAAATTTTGGCGGTATTCCACTTGTTGAAGATTGTTATGATCCTAAATCGATTGAGCATGTACAAGCAGGTACATTTCCAAACTCTAAGTCTTGTGTAGATCAGATTAATGAGTTTTTTGAGGTGCTTGAAAAATATAATGTGAATATTTTAAGGCCTAAAAATATTTATGGAATTAATCAGATTTTCACAAGAGATATTGCCTTTGTTATTGAGAATAAATTGATTTTACCTAATATTATTAAAGATAGAGTTGAAGAGCTAACAGCAATTTCTTTTATACTTGATCAAGTAAATACCTGTAATATATTAAAAACCCCTTCTAATGTCAGAGTTGAAGGAGGAGATGTTATTGTCTGTAATGATCATATTTTTGTTGGCTATTCTGAGAAAGATGATTTTGATAAGTATATTGTTTCAAGAACTAATAGATTGGCAATTAATTTTTTATCTCAGAATTTTCCTCAAAAAGAAGTTAAAGGGTTTGAATTGAATAAGTCTGACATTAACGCAAGAAATAATGCTTTACATCTAGATTGTTGCTTTCAACCAATCGGAAGAGATAAGGCTATCATTCATAAGGCTGGCTTTAAAAGACCTGAAGATATTGAATACTTAACTAATTATTTTGGTGCAGAAAATTTAATTGAAATTGATACTGACGAAATGTATAATATGAATGCTAATGTATTTTCAATTTCAGAGAAAGTTATTGTTTCTGATAGGAATTTTACAAGTTTGAATTATAAACTTAAACAATATGGATTTACAGTTGAAGAGATTTCCTATTCTGAAATAGGCAAAATGTCTGGTCTATTAAGATGTTCAACTATGCCATTAATAAGGAGATAAAATGCAGATTACTAAAAATATATTAATGATCGAGCCTATTAACTTTAGGTATAATGAGCAAACTGCTGTTAATAATTACTATCAAAAAGTTTTAGATAATTTAACTGCTGAAATGGTACAAAAAAAAGCATTTAAAGAGTTTAATGATTTAGTAATAAAACTTGAAGACGTGGGTGTAAATGTAATTGTGGTAAAAGACACTGACCTTTCTGATACACCAGATTCTATTTTCCCTAACAACTGGATTTCTTTTCATGCCAACGGAAAAATTTGCTTATATCCAATGTGCGCTGAAAACCGAAGAGTAGAGAGAAGAAAAGATATCTTTGATGTTTTAAAAAATAAATATTCTTTTTTAGTTGACAACATTATAGATTTATCCTATTTTGAAAAAGAAAATAAGTTTCTTGAAGGTACAGGAAGTATGATTTTAGATAGAACTAATAAGATTTGTTATGCTGCTATCTCAGTTCGTACTGAACGAATACCGTTAATGGAGTTCTGCAAACAATTTGATTATAAACCAATCTGTTTTACCGCAAACCAAGATGTTAAAGGTAAGAGAATGCCTATTTATCATACTAATGTTATGATGTGTGTTGCAGATAGATTTGTTATAATTTGTTTGGATTCTATTGATAATGATAAAGAAAGAAAATTAGTTGCAGATAGTATTCTTTCTTCTGGAAAAGAGATAATAGAAATAAGCGAGGAGCAAAAGAATAGATTTGCTGGTAATATGTTGCAAGTATTGGGAGACAATCAAATTTATTTGATTATGTCAGAATCTGCATACAATTGCTTAGAAATAAAACAGATTAATAAAATTGAAAAACACTGTAAAATTATTTATAGCGCTCTTGATACAATTGAAGCCTGTGGAGGTGGTAGTGCAAGATGTATGATGGCAGAGGTTTTTCTTCCAAAAAACTAATTATGATTAATAATCTAATTTTTAAAGAGATTAGCAGTGCTTTAAGCGATTTGTATTCAGCTGAAATTAAAGATATACAATTTCAGAGTACACGAAAAGAATTTGCTGGAGATATTACACTTGTTGTTTTTCCATTTTTAAGTATATCTAAAAAGAACCCTTCTGCAACTGCAAACGAAATTGGATTGTATTTAAAGAAGAATGTAAGTTTTATTAAAGATTTTAATGTAATTAACGGATTTTTAAATATTGAAATTAAAAATATATTCTGGTTTAATCATTTCTCGCAAATATTTTATTTGAAAAAATATGGTATTGTTGATATTGATGATAATTCACCAACTTACTTAATAGAATTCTCTTCTCCAAATACTAACAAGCCAATTCATTTAGGCCATTTACGTAATAATTTTCTTGGTTATTCAGTTGCTCAAATTATAAAGGCAAGTGGTAAAAATGTTAAGAAAGTACAAGTAATTAATGATAGAGGTATACATATTTGTAAATCAATGGTCGCCTGGCAAGAATTTGGTAATAATGAAACACCATTATCATCGGGAGTCAAAGGTGATCACCTTGTTGGTAAATATTATGTTGAGTTTGATAAGAATTATAAGAAACAAGTAGCTGAATTAGTTGAGTCGGGAATGGAAAAAGATTTAGCTGAGAAGCAAGCTCCTATTTTTCTTAAGGCAAAAGATATGCTTATTAAGTGGGAGGCTAATGATACTCAAGTCAGAAATTTATGGAAAACAATGAATTCTTGGGTGTATGAGGGTTTTGCAGATACTTATAAAAGATTAGGGATAGATTTTGATAAGAACTACTATGAAAGTAACACTTATTTATTGGGCAAAGAGATAGTTGAATTTGGTTTAGAAAAAGAAGTTTTTTTTAGAAAAGAAGATGGTTCTGTTTGGATTGACTTATCTGATGAAGGATTAGATGAAAAGATTGTGCTACGTTCAGATGGAACCGCAGTGTATATGACCCAGGATATTGGAACTGCAATACAGCGCCACAATGATTTCAAGTTTTCTCACATGGCCTATACTGTGGCAAATGAACAGGATTATCATTTTAAGGTATTATTTCTAATTTTAGATAAGTTAGGTTATAAGTGGGCCAAGAATTGTTATCATTTATCATATGGTATGGTTGATTTGCCTTCTGGTAAAATGAAATCTCGTGAAGGAACAGTAATAGATGCAGATGATTTTATTGATGAGATGGTTAATACAGCTCAAACTATAGCAAATGATTTAGGAAAACTTGAAGGGCTTTCAAATGAAGATGCAAATCAGTTGTATGAAATTGTTGGTCTTGGAGCTCTTAAGTATTTTATGTTGAAAGTAGATCCAAGAAAAAGAATGTTATTTAATCCGGTTGAATCAGTAGATTTCAATGGTAATACAGGTCCTTTTATACAGTACGCTTATGCTAGAATTCAATCATTAATTAGAAAAAGAGTTAAAAAAGTTGTATTACCTGAGAGTTTAATAATATTAGATAAGGAACAGGTTCTTATTAAGAAATTATTAGAATTTCCATCAATAATTCAAGATGCCTCAGATCAATATAGTCCTGCTATTTTAGCTAATTTTATATATGATTTAGTAAAAAATTACAATAATTACTATCAGAGTACTCCTATACTTACTGCATCAAGCGAAGATAAAATAAATTTCAGACTAGCATTATCAATAAAGGTAGGAGAGATAATTAAAACGGGTATGGCCCTTCTTGGATGCAGTGTGCCAAAACAAATGTAATTTTATTTTATCTGATTAAATATTCTATTTAGAAATTGTTCTAATTGTTGTTCAGTTCTTTTGCTAAAAAGTTCACCATCTTTAGCATATGAAATGTGACCATTTTCTTCAGACACTATAATAGCTATAGCATCAGATTCTTCCGTTATACCAACTGCAGCTCTATGTCTCATTCCAAGATGAGCAGGAAGTTCATTGCTATTACTAACCGGAAGAACACTTCTTGCGCTAATAATATTATTATTTTGAATAATAACAGCTCCATCATGTAATGGACTGTTTTTGTAAAATATGCTTTCAATCATTGGAACAGAAATTAACGCGTTCATTTCAACACCGCTTTCTGCAAAAACAGCTAAATCATCTACAAGTGTAACTATCATTATTGCACCAGTTTTTGTTTTTGACATATTGCCACATGCTTTCGAAATTACTGAAACATTTAAGAGATTATCATGTGCTGTAACAAAGTTAAATTTTAAGAATCCAGTATTTTTTATAAGTTTTCCTTTACCAATAATCATTAGAAATTTTCTTAACTCCTGCTGAAAAACGATTGCTAAAATAATTACTCCAACTCCTATAAATTGCCCAAGTATTTCGCTTAGTAATTGAAAATTTAATGCAGTTACCAATTTCCAAAATAAATAAATAGTAGCTAATCCAATAAAGATATTAATAGCTACAGTTCCTTTTACTAATTTATAAAGTTGATAGATTAATAAAGCAACAAGTACAATGTCTATAATTTCAATAAGACCTATCTTTAAAAATTCCATTAAAAATTGTTTTTTGCGAATGTACTAATTTTAATACATTCGATAGCTTCTTTAACATCGTGTACCCTTAGAACATTAGCTCCTTTGCCAAGAGCAATGGTGTTTAATACACTTGTTCCATTTAATGCCTTATGTGGTGTAGTCTTAAGTAGATTGTAAATCATAGATTTTCTTGATACACCTACAAGTATAGGGCACTTTAGATGTTTAAGTTTATCTAAATTATTTAATATCTTAAAATTATGATTTATAGTTTTTCCGAACCCAAAACCTGGATCTATTATTATTTTTTTAATTCCTATATTATTTAGAGTTGTTATTTTTTCGATAAAATATTCAATTATCTCATCTACAACATTATTGTATTCAGGTTTATCTTGCATGTTCTTTGGTGTACCTTTCATATGCATAATGATATATGGAACATTATACTTTGCAATAACCTTGAAAATATCTTTATCAATATTTCCTGCGGATATATCATTTATCATATCAGCTCCTTCTAAGATACATGCTTTTGCAGTATTTGACCAAAATGTATCAATTGAAAGAATGATTTCTTTAAAGGTGTTTTTTAACAATTTTATTGTTGGAAGAAGTTTCTTTAATTCATCTTTAGAAGATATTTGAATTGCACCTGGTTTAGATGATTGTGCGCCAATTTCGATAACTGTAGCTCCTTCATCTAGCATTTTTTTACATTGAGTGATTATCTGTGTATTGTTAACAAATTTTCCTCCGTCATAAAATGAATCATTTGTGATATTTAGAATTCCTATTACTAGCGTAGTATTTGTTGAAAAAACACTCGAATTATCTTTTTTGTTTATTTGTTGCTGCTTCATAATTGATGTATATTTCGGGTCTATTATATCTTAAAAATTATATGAAAAATACAATTGTAGAATACGATTCAATAATAAAAAATTGTAAGGACATTTTCGCAAAGAAAATGAAAGATTATGGAAGCGCTTGGAGAATTTTAAGAATTAGCTCTTTAACAGATCAGATTTTTATAAAAGCGCAAAGGATTCGATCAATAGAACAAAAGGGTTTTCAGAAGGTAGAAGAGGGGGCTAGAAACGAATTTATTGGTATAGTTAACTATGCTGTTATTGGGTTAATTCAGTTAGATATTGGAGTTAGCGAGCAAGCTGAAGAAATGGACTATGATAAAGCAATTTCTAATTTTGAAAAGAATATAAAGACTGCAAAAGAATTAATGATTGCAAAGAATCATGATTATGGAGAGGCTTGGAGAGATATGCGTGTAAGTTCTTTAACAGATTTAATTTTACAAAAACTTTTAAGAGTGAAGCAAATAGAGGATAATCATGGATCAACTTTAATTTCTGAGGGAGTTGATGCTAACTATCTTGATATGTTAAATTACGCTGTCTTTGCATTAATTAAAATAAAATAAAATATGAAAAATAATAATGAAAAATTAGTTTACTCTTTAAGAATATTGATTTCTGCCTTATTCTTTCTTTCTGCATTTGCTAAATTATATCCGACACCATTGTATGGTATTACAAAAGTATTTGAACAAGGTCAATTGATTCCAATGGGTTTTTCAGTTGAAGCTTCGGCTTTTCTGTCAAGATTTATAATTGGTGCAGAATTTTTTCTAGCTATTACAATCTTATTTAATAACTATCTTAAGAAAGTAATATTACCAATATCTTTTCTGATGATTAGTGTTTTTAGTATTCACTTATCAACTCAAATCTTTGGACCTGCAGAAAATTGTGGATGTTTTGGGGAGTTAATTCCTATGACCCCTTTGGAGGCATTGATTAAGAATATTATTACTCTCTTGATTCTAGTTTATATTTATTTTAAATCAGACCATATTAAAGTTGATTTTTCTAGACTTATAATTCTTTTTTTATTAATCACGACATTAATGTTTGCTTTCCTTCCAATTTCGAATACAAATCAATCAAATGAGAACAGTTTTATTTCTTATGTAGATGATGAAAAATTTCGTAGTCTTGATGACAAGAAGATATTATGTTTTTTTGATGCAGGATGTGAACATTGTCAAGAGGCTGCTAGAGAATTAGATTCATTATCAGTTTTAATTGATGACTTTCCAAGATTATATATTATTTTTTCTGATGCTGAAGATTATAATATACCGAATTTTTTTGAGTTTGTTGGAAATGAATATCCTTACCAAGTGATTCCTTTTGCTAATTATGACACTGATGAGGTTGATAGTTATATGGAGATTACTTTTCCAGATTATGATAATCCAGTTATTATTTTTTACGATGGATTTAGACAGCTAAGGTTATATGAGGGAACTGGCGATCGTTCTTTTGCAGCTGATGACCTGCATAGGATATTATCTATTTCAAAATAATTGTGATCCTTTATATTTCAAAAAAAATAATATATAGTTTTTTTGTCCTTTTAGGAACAATTACATTAATATTTTTTTTATTTAATGTCTTGCCTGGAGATCCCGCTAGAATGATGTTAGATAAGCATGAAGATTCTAATCAATTAGAATTAATTAAACAAAAGTATGGTTTTGACAAACCAATTTATTTACAATATTTTTTATACTTGAATGATGTATCACCATTTTCATTACACCACAATAATGATAATTCTTTTACTTCTTTATCAAGTGGAAAGTATCAATTTTATCATCTATTTAATTTGAGTGATTACAAGATTGTTTTTAAAATTCCTTATTTAAGAGAATCTTTTGTTAGAACTAATGTATCAGTTTTTAGTATTTTAATTGAAACGTTTAAGAATACATTTATTCTTGCAATTACTTCAATCTCTATTGCACTCATTTTGGGTTTATTTTTAGGTATTATTTCTGCTTTATATAAAGATTCATTCTTGGATCAATTTATATTATTTAACTCAGTTTTGGGCATGTCTTTACCTTCCTTTTTTGCATCTATCTTAGTTGCTTGGTTTTTTGGTTTTTTACTACATGATTATACTGGATTAAACATGACAGGAAGTCTTTATGAAGTTGATGATTTTGGTCAAGGTTCTTATATCCAAATAAAGAATTTGATTCTACCAGCGTTTACTTTAGGTATTCGTCCACTCTCAGTTATTATTCAGCTTTGTAGGAACTCACTTCTAGAAGTTTTATCATTAGATTTTGTTAGAACTGCTAAGGCTAAAGGTTTAGGAGATATGAAAGTAATCTTTAAACATGCACTTACTAATTCTCTAAATCCTGTTGTAACTGCTGTTTCTGGATGGTTTGCTTCTATGTTAGCAGGTGCAGTTTTTGTTGAATATATATTTGCTTGGAATGGAATAGGAAAAGAGATTGTTGATGGATTAAATAAAATGGATTTACCCATTGTGATGGGATCTGTTTTAATGATTTCTATTGTGTTTATAATTATTAATATACTAGTCGATTTAATTTATGTCTGGCTAGATCCACGAATTAGACTTAATTGAATATGAGAAAAAAAATTGTAGTTGGAAATTGGAAAATGAATCTTTTAAGAGATGAAGGAGTATTGCTTGTAAAAAATATACTTAAATCAAAATTTAATGATAAAATAAATGTAGTTCTTGCACCTTCTTTTTTGCATTTGTATAAAGTTTCAAAAATGACTTCATCTTTTAAGAATATAACTACTTCTGCTCAAGATTGTAGTTCTAGTACATCAAATTCATTAACTGGAGGTGTGTCAGTTGAAATGATATCTTCTTGTGGTGTTAAGTTTGTCATAATAGGTCACTCTGAGAGAAGAAGTAATTTTAATGAAACTAATATTCAATTACAAGCAAAAGTTAATATGGCAATCTCCAACAAATTAAATGTAATTTTCTGTTGTGGAGAGAATATTGAAAAAAGAAAGAATAAGTCTTATTTTGATTTTTTAAAAAACCAGATTACAGAAGGGATATTTCATCTAAATGCTAAACAATTTTCAAATGTAGTAATAGCTTATGAACCTATTTGGGCTATTGGTTCAGGTAATACTGCAAGTTCATTTCAAGCTCAAGAAGTACATGAATTTATTAGAGATTTAATTAAGATTAGGTATAATGAAACTGTAGCAAGTAATACTTCAATTTTGTATGGAGGTAGCTGTAATAATATAAATGCAAAAGAATTGTTTTCACAAAAAGATATCGACGGTGGCTTAATTGGTGGTGCCTCTTTAAGTGCTGATAATTTCGTTTCAATAATTAATTCATTTTAATGGAATATATTGAAATTGATATTAGATTAAAGTTAGCTAATCCATATGCAGAAATTTTTATTGCAAGACTTAATGAAATTAAATATGAGTCTTTCTCAACAGATGAAGGTGGGTTAAAAGCGTATATAAGATCTGACTTATTTAATAAAAAAAAATTGACAGAAATTGTCGATGACATCTCATCTTTTACTAAAATTGATTTATCCATTAATGCAATCAAGAAAGAAAACTGGAATGCGGATTGGGAAAATAATTATTCTCCTGTACATATTAATAAAGACTGCGTAATTCGTGCACACTTTCATGATAGATTTCCAAATATAGAACATGAAATTATTATTACTCCAAAGATGTCTTTTGGGACTGGTCACCATGAGACAACCTTTTTAGTTATGAATCAAATTTTTGAATTAAATTTAGAGGACAAACAGGTATTAGATATTGGTTCTGGAACAGGAGTATTATCGATTCTTGCTTCAAAATTAGGTGCTAAAAAAATTGTAGGAATAGATATAGATAAATGGGCTTATGAAAACGCTATTGAAAATTCAAAGCTAAATAACATTTCAAATATTCAATTTATAGAAGGAACTGCAGAAAGTATAGGCAAAAAAATGTATGATGTTGTTTTAGCAAATATAAATCGAAATATTATATTAGCTGATATACAAAAGTATACAAGAGCTATGCGTCCTAAATCAGACATTATTCTCAGTGGATTTTTAAAACAAGATGTTAAAATAATTATAAATAAAATAAAGCAATTAAAATTTAATTTAGTTGCTTCAAAAAATAAAAACAAATGGCAAATGTTACATTTAAGAAGGGTTTAAGCTTACTACTATTAGCGTTTCTATTAACTTTTGATTCATTCTCTCAAGGCAAGAATAGATTAACAAAATTTTCAAGTGAATTTCCTGTTTTTCTTTCAGAATTAGATGATTTTATGACTGCTTCTGATAATGATGTTTCAAAATCGATTTACAAGTTGTTTTCAAAAGAATCTAAAAATTTATCAAGTTTTGAAAAAGAAAAAATAATTGATATTTCAAATGTTATGTTATCTAAGAAATTTAGATCCAAGCCTCATTTCCAAGAATTTTTATCTGCAATTAGTAGTTTAAATAAATCGACAAATGGTGATATTTTATTGATCGAATGGCTAGATGTAATGACTAAGTTCATAGATTTTTCTGCTTCAAAGAGATTTACTTTGTTTTGTGTTTTTACTAACAATTTAGTAAAAAATAATATTATTAGAGATAGTAAATCAGCTAAATGGTCATTCTCAAATACTAATTATCATTTTAAAGTTATTGACTATGAACCTATAATTGCATTTGATTCCAATTTTGATTTGACATGCAGTTCTGACAAAGGGTCATATACTATTTTTTCAACTAAGGGAGAGTACAATTTTGAAACTTCAAAGTGGTTCGGTACTAAAGGAGTAATAAATTGGGAAGCGTATGCATTAGCAAAAGATTCTGTTTTTGCTGAGATTGATACTTACATGCTAGATGCTAGAAAAAGTGATATTATTGCTGATTCTGTAGTTTTCTATAATTTATATGATTATCCTAAAGCAATAAAAGGTCAATTAATTAATAAAATAATTAGAGGTAAACAAACTAAACTTTTTCCTAAGTTCACCTCTTACAGTAAGGAAATTGAATTGAAAGAGATTTTTACAGATATAGACTACAGAGGTGGTTATAAAATGCATGGAAAAGATTTTGTTGCAGATGGTGGTAATTATGCTGAAGCTAAGATTGTATTTAAAAGAAATGGTGAAGAACTCTTTGTTGCTAATGCAAACAAATTTATTATTACTAATGATAAAATTGTTTCTAATGAAGCTGGAGTAAAGATTTTTTTTGATAATGATTCTATTTACCATGGGAATTTACAATTTAAATATTTGAATATAGATAGGAGTCTGCAACTTTATCGAAAAGTAAATGGTTTTTCTGGCGCTCCAATGCTTAATACTTATCATAATGTTACAATTGATTTTGAATTGTTAAAATGGAATATTGATTCTGATATTATCACTTTTGGTTCTTTGCCCGGTTCTGCAGAATCTAGAGTAGAAGTAGAGTCTGTAGATAGATATCTAAAATCAAAATTTCAATCAATGGCAGGTATAGATGCAATACACCCATTGTTGCTTATAAATAACTATGTAGAAGAATATAGAGAAAAAAGTTTTTATGTCGATGATTTTGCACGTTTTGCAAAGTTTCCAAGATTACAGATGCAACATTATTTGATTCAGTTAGCTAATGATGGTTTCATATTCTATGATTTCGGTTTAGAAAGAGTTAATGTTTTACCAAAATTATTTAATTATATTGACGCAGCTTCTGACTTAGGAGATTATGATGTTTTATCATTTAATTCAGTTATTACTCCTGGACAATATAATACTAATGATAAATATCTAGTAAATGCTGCGTTAAATATTGAAACGAAAGATTTAAATATTATAGGTGTTAAGAATGTTGAAGTAAGTCAAAATAGAGGAGTTTATATTTACCCTAGGAATGGTTTGATAATAGTGAAGAAAAATAGAGATTTTATGTTTAATGGTCAGGTTTATGCAGGTAAAGGAAGAGTAAACCTTTTCGGTCGTGATTTTCTTTTCAATTATGATGAGTTTAAATTAGACTTAAATAATATTGATTCTATGCAACTCTCTGTTCCTATTCAACCAGTTGTGGAAGATATGTATGGAGATCCGTTACTTACTCCAATTCGTACAGTTATTGAAGCCGTTAAGGGAGATTTACGAATTGATGATCCAACTAATAAATCTGGAATTCGTAGAGATAGTTTTCCTGAATTCCCAATTTTTAGATCTTTTGACCATTCTTATGCTTATTACGATGATAAATCACTCTACAATGGTGTTTACAATAGAAGTAATTTTTATTTTCATATTGATCCATTTGAGATTGATAGCGTAGATAATTATACTGGTAAAGGATTAGGATTTTCTGGTACTTTTGAATCTGCAGATATTTTTCCTACATTTTTTGACACATTAAAATTACAAGAGGATTATTCTTTAGGATTTAAAAGGAAAACTCCCGCTGATGGATTTGATATTTACAAAGGTAAGGCTAGGTATTATGATGATATCGATTTAAGTCATAAAGGTCTTAGAGGAAATGGGGAATTTGAATATTTATCATCAAATTCAACTTCTGATAGTATTTCATTTTTCCCTGACTCGACTAATCTTCATTCGCAAACATTTGTTATTAGAGAAATACCAAATGGTATTGAATTTCCAAGTGTTAAAAATACTGAAACATATATGCACTTTGAGCCGTACCAGGATAGATTAGATATTCTTAAAAAATCTGATGTATTTGAATTTTATAATTTGCAAGCTAACTTTG
>JABICI010000113.1 GCA_018652335.1 Flavobacteriales bacterium | reverse complement strand
TAAGGATGCAGTTAAGTTAACAGACAAAGACGGATTAATTTATATGATTGGTAGTCAAAGGGCGGAGGAGCTTTGCCAAGTAGTCAACAAAAAATTAAAAAATAAATGAAAAAAATAATATTACTTCTCTTTTTAGCTGTTATAACATGTAAAAGTTTTGCACAGATATTTAATCCAGTTCAGTGGGACTTCTCTCATGAAAGAGTATCTGAAGGTGAAGTTGATTTGACTTTTACAGCAACCATAGACGAGGGTTGGTATGTGTATTCTCAATTTTGTGGTGAAGGTCCTGTTGCAACAGAGTTTACGTTTAACAATACTGATAGCAATTTTAGTTTAGTTGGTGGCTTAGACGAGGGAACTCCATTAAATGAATTCGATCCTAATTTTGAGACTGTCCTCAAATATTTCAAAAATAAAGCAGTTTTTACTCAACGGATACTTATAAATTCTAAAGATTCTTTTGTAATTTCAGGAGATATATATTTTATGACTTGTGATAAATCACAATGTTTACCTCCTGAAGCAATAGAATTTTTCTTTAAAATTCCCGGAAACAAAAAATTAGCTGATACTGATAAAATTTTTGAAAGTAATGATCAATCAAATGAATCAGATAGTCTCTGGATGTTATTTTTTATTGCATTTTTAAGTGGTTTCGCGGCTTTACTAACGCCTTGTGTTTTTCCGATGATACCAATGACAGTATCTTTTTTTACTAAGCAAAGTAAAACTAAAGCTAATGGTATTATGAATGCTATTATCTATGGATTTTCAATAATTATAATATATGTTGCATTGGGAGTTGGTGTTTCATCAATTTTTGGTGCAGATGCATTAAATAATATGGCAACTAATATTTATTTTAATATTGGTTTTTTTATGCTCTTAATTATTTTTGGAGCATCTTTTCTAGGGGCATTTGATATACAGCTTCCTGCATCCTGGACTAACAAGAGTGTTGAGGCTGAAGGAAAAGGGGGTTTAATAGGAATCTTTTTCATGGCATTTACTTTGGCTCTAGTCTCTTTTTCTTGTACAGGTCCAATAGTTGGCACTTTATTAGTTGAAGCTGCTACAGGGGGTTACCTTGGGCCAATTATTGGGATGCTTGGGTTTTCATTAGCTATCGCTTTGCCATTTGCACTTTTTGCAGCTTTCCCAGGTTGGTTAAATTCTTTGCCACAATCAGGAGGTTGGTTAAATTCAGTTAAAGTTACTTTAGGATTTTTAGAAATTGCTTTAGCATTTAAATTTCTTTCAAACGCAGACCTTGTTTTACAAGCACATTTTCTAGAGCGCGAGTTGTTTATTGCTATTTGGATTGTTATTTTCGGACTTTTAACAATGTACTTACTAGGTTTCTTAAAATTTGCACATGATTCGGATTTAAAATACATTTCTGTAAGTAGGCTATCTGTTGCAGTATTAACAGGGACATTAACAATTTATATGATTCCTGGATTGTGGGGAGCCCCTTTAAAAATTATTAATGCTTTTCCTCCACCAATGCATTATAGTGAATCTCCACAAGGAATCAGTATGAGCTCTAGTAGTAAGATCTCAGATGTAGAGATTAGTACAGACAAAAAATTACATTTAGGCCCTCAAGGGATTATGGTTTATCATGATTATGATAAAGGTATGCAGTACGCAAAAGAAGTTGGAAAACCTGCTATGTTAGATTTTACTGGATGGGCTTGTGTCAATTGTAGGAAGATGGAAGAGCAAGTATGGTCTGACAGTAATGTGAAGCAGATACTTTCGAACGATGTTGTTTTAATTTCATTATATGTAGATGAAAGAATAGACTTGCCTTTGGATCAACAATATGAAACTAAGTTGGCAGGTAAAGCTAAAAAAGTTAAAACAACTGGAGATAAGTGGATGGTTTTACAGGCTAATAGTTTTGGCACTAATTCACAGCCATATTATGTAATTCTAGATAATAATGAGAATCAAATAAATGAAGCTGCTAATTACCAGGACTATGGTAGTGTCGCTAAGTTTGAAGATTGGTTAAATAGGGGACTGGCTGAATATAAAAAATTAAATATCAAATAGATTATGAGTTTGAATAAGATTATAAATAATAAGTCAGAAAAATTTCTGAGCGAATATATAAATAATCCTTCCCCAACAGGTTTTGAGAGTGGTGGCCAGAAAATGTGGTTAGATTATATTTTACCATATATTGATGAGCATTTTGTAGATACTTATGGCACAGTAGTTGGGGTGATCAACCCTGAAGCAAAATATAAAGTTGTAATTGAGGCACATGCTGATGAAATTTCTTGGTTTGTGCATTACATCACTAAAGATGGATATATTTATTTAAGAAGAAATGGTGGTTCGGATCATCAGATAGCTCCTTCAAAAAGAGTAAATATACATACTAAAAAAGGTATGGTTAAAGCTGTATTTGGCTGGCCTGCAATACATACGAGATCTGCTAGTACTGAAAAATCACCAAAGTTAGATAATATTTTCTTAGACTGTGGCTGTGCATCAAAAGAAGAAGTTGAAGAATTAGGAATTCATGTTGGTTGTGTTGTTACTTATGAAGATGAGTTTATGATTTTGAATGATAAATATTATGTTGGAAGAGCATTAGATAATAGAATTGGAGGATTTATGATCGCAGAAGTAGCTCGTATGCTATATGAAAACAAAATAAAATTACCATTCGGTTTATATATTACAAATTCAGTCCAAGAAGAGGTTGGTTTAAGAGGAGCCCAAATGATTGTTGAACAGATAAAACCTAACGTTGCCATCGTTACAGATGTTTGTCATGATACGGGTACACCAATGTTAAATAAAATTAAGCAAGGAGATACTAAGTGTGGTGGAGGACCTGTACTAACTTATGGTCCTGCAGTTCAAAATAATTTATTAGAACTCATAATTAATAGTGCTGACAAAAATAATATTCCATTTCAAAGGGCGGCAGCTTCTCGTGCGACAGGTACTGATACAGATGCCTTTGCTTATGCTAATGGGGGAGTGGCTTCTTCATTGATCTCACTTGCACTAAGGTATATGCACACTACAGTTGAGAGTGTTCATAAAGATGATGTAGAGAATGTAATCAGATTAATTTATGAATCGCTTCAGAATATTAAAAATAATCATGATTTCAGATATTTAAAATAAAGTGTGTCATTTTTAGACCAGCGATATCTTTTTTATTAGTTATATCCATTTTCTTCTAATCGAACTCTTAAATTATTTCTAATATTCAGCCAAAATAAGTTGTAATCAGCAACATGATAATTTTTCATTTTATATAATCTTGCAAACGGGATCTTAATTGGTTTTATCCAAACAGTACCTTTATAATTATAAGATACTATCGAATTAGGATGCCTCAGTTTATGATTTTTAAATAAGATCCCAAGATGATTCTCTTTTAGAGAAAGAGTACTGTCTATTTTCCAGTTTATAGGATTTGTACATTTTATATTATCTGATTTTTCCCAACTATTTGGATAATATCTTTCTGCTAATGATCTCCAAGAAAGAAAGCAGTCAATTTGATTTTTAGTTTTACAAACTGGAAAGTTTTTACTAAATTCTTTTATTGGCATCCCTGGAAGATATGCTAAAAGTAATTGACTTTTCATTGTATCATTATTTAAGATTAGTTCCTTTAATAACCTTTCAAGATGATTTGTCCCTTGACTATGTCCTGCAATGATAAATTTTTTAGACTTATTGTTATTCCTCCAATAATACAAAAATGCATTTTTAACATCTTTATAGGCTACCTCAAATGCTTTATAACCATTTTTTAAATCTGAATAAGAATGTATATGCATTTGTCTGTAATGAGGAGCATAAATATTTGCTATTCCTAAAAAGACACTAGCTTGATATTTAATTGCTGTATTACCAATTCGTTTATTTAATTTTTCATCATTAATCTCAGCATTCCATTTATTCCCTTTTAAATACAGAGTTGGATGAATAAAAAAGACATCAATATTAGGGGTTATATCAAAAAGTGAATCATAATAGTTTTTTGGCAATCTAGCATATTGATAATCTTTTTCAGGATGTTCCAACCATCTTTCTTGATTAGAATAATCAGGTGGATCTCCAACTAAGTTAATATCAAATTGATGTTTTGGAAAACCTGCATAATCGATATTAATAATCTTACAAGAAGAGAACCCAAAAAGTAAAATAAAATAAAATACACATTTACTTTTTGTAAAAATGAGTTCTATTTTCCGTGACATTTTTTGTATTTCTTTCCACTTCCACATGGGCAAGGAGCATTTCTATTAACTTTTTCTTCTGCTCTAATTGGTTGTGCTTTTTGAACCTGTTTTTGTTGAGGTTTATTAGTATTATTTACACTAGTTGTTCCTTCAGGCCTACTCATTTTTAGATTTATATTTTGCTTATTAATATTCTCTTCTTTTGTTGCATTTGCATGCGATGGAAGTCCTGCTTTTAATAAAAATGAGACAATATCTTTATTTATTTTTTCAATAAGTGATTTAAATAAATTAAAAGATTCAAACTTATAAATTAGTAGCGGGTCTTTTTGTTCATAAACTGCATTTTGAACTGATTGTTTTAGATCATCCATTTCTCTTAGATGTTCCTTCCAGATATCATCAATTATTGCTAGTGTCACGCTTTTCTCAATAGATTCAGAAATATTTCCACCTTCACTTTCATGAGCCTGCTTTAGATTAGTTACAACTTGAAGAGTTTTAAGTCCATCAGTAAATGGAATGACTATATTTTCGTAGTTTGCTGATTGATTTTCATAAACATTTTTAATTACCGGGAATGCCTGTTTAGCGATGGCTTCAGATTTATTTTGATATGATTTGAAACAGTTCTTGAATACTTTTTCAGTAATATCATTTGTAGATAATTCTAAGAATTCATTCTCGTTAATTGGAGATTCGATTGCCAACAATCGTATTAGTTCTAGTTTAAAATTTTCGTAGTCCTTTACTTCATGTAATTCTTCCACTATACTCTCACAAGTATCATATATCATGTTTAAAACATCTAAAGAAATTCTGTCACCGTGTAATGCATGACGTCTTTTTTTGTAGATAACTTCTCTCTGTTGATTCATTACATCATCATATTCAAGTAATCTTTTTCTTGTTCCAAAGTTGTTTTCTTCGACTTTTTTCTGTGCTCTTTCAATTGATTTGCTTACCATAGAATGTTGAATTACCTCACCTTCTTCTAATCCCATTCTATCCATTAATTTTGCAATTCTCTCTGAACCAAATAAACGCATTAACTTGTCTTCAAGTGATACGTAAAATTGAGAAGATCCAGTATCACCTTGCCTCCCTGCTCGCCCTCTTAACTGTCTGTCTACTCGTCTTGAATCATGCCTTTCCGTTCCAATAATAGCTAGCCCTCCTGCTTTTTTAACTTCATCTGATAGTTTAATATCTGTACCCCTACCAGCCATATTTGTTGCAATTGTAACTAATTTAGCTTTTCCTGCCTCAGAAACAATATCTGCTTCTCTCTGGTGCATCTTAGCATTAAGAACATTATGTTTTATTCCTCTTCTTCTAAGAATTGTACTTAAAAGTTCTGATATTTCTACAGATGTAGTTCCAACTAATATTGGTCTTCCGTCATTTGTGAGAGTTGCAATATCTTCAATAACTGCATTATATTTCTCTCTATTTGTTTTGTAAACCATATCGTCTTTATCATCTCTAACAATTGGTCTATTTGTTGGAATTGCTACAACATCTAGTTTGTAAATCTCCCAAAATTCTCCTGCTTCTGTTTCAGCAGTCCCTGTCATTCCAGATATTTTATTGTACATCCTGAAATAATTTTGTAAAGTAACAGTAGCATAGGTCTGAGTTGCAGCCTCAATTTTTACATTTTCTTTAGCTTCTATTGCCTGATGTAGGCCGTCAGAGTATCTTCTGCCATCCATGATACGACCAGTTTGTTCATCAACAATTTTAACCTTGTTATCCATAACAACATATTCAACATCTTTTTCAAATAAGGTATAAGCTTTCAATAATTGATTTATTGTATGTACTCTTTCGCTTTTAACTGCAAAGTCTCTTAAAATTTCGTCTTTATTCTTTGCTTTTTCAACATCAGAGAGGTCTGATTTGTCTATTTCAGCAATCTCTCCACCAACATCAGGTAATATGAAAAAGTCTTTATTTTCTGTAGAACTAGTCATCAGATCTAGCCCTTTTTCAGTTAGTTCAATTGAGTTTGATTTTTCGTCAATAACAAAGAAGAGTTCAGCATCAACTTTATGCATCTCTTTGTTTTGGTCTTGCATATAAAAGTTTTCGGTTTTTTGAAGTTGTGCTCTTATACCGTCTTCTGAAAGAAATTTAATTAAAGCTTTATTTCTAGGTAATCCTCGAAATGCTCTTAGAAGATTCATTCCGCCTTTCTCACTATCATTTTCTGCAAGAAGTTTTTTTGCATCTGAAATAATAGTTGTAACTAATTTTCTTTGTGCATTTACTAGCTGATCAATTTTAAGTTTATATGTATTGTATTCATGCTTATCACCTTGTGGTGTTGGACCAGATATTATTAAAGGTGTACGAGCATCATCAATTAAAACAGAGTCAACTTCATCAACAATTGTGTAATGTAGTTTTCTTTGTACTAAATCTTCTGGACGTTTAGACATGTTATCTCTTAAATAATCAAATCCAAATTCATTATTCGTACCATATGTTATATCTGCTAAGTATGCTTTTCTTCGCTCAGGAGAATTAGGTTGATGATTGTCTATACAATCAATACTCATTCCATGAAATTGAAATAATGGACCCATCCATAGTGCATCTCTTTTAGCCAAATAATTATTTACAGTAACAAGATGAACTCCAAGTTCAGTAAGAGAGTTTAAGTAAATAGGTAGTGTAGCTGATAAAGTTTTTCCTTCACCTGTTTGCATCTCAGCAATTTTTCCCTGATGAAGAACAATACCTCCAATTAACTGGACATCATAATGTATCATGTCCCATTTTATACTAGTACCTGCAGCGTCCCAACTTGTTTGGTAAATCGCTTTTTTTCCATCGATACTAATAAAATCTTTAAATGTAGCTAATTCTTTATCGTTTTCTGTAGCCAATACTTCCAATGATTCATTTATAGAAAATCTTCTTGCTGTTTCTTTTACTACAGCAAATGCTTCAGGCAAAATATTGTTTAGAATAACCTCAATTTTTTCTAAAACTACTTTTTCAAGACCATCTATTTCTTTATATAAATCTTCTTTTTCTTGTGCTGTTGTTTTCTGGGATTTTTCTTTTAAGTCTTTAATTTGCTTTCTTTCGATTGCAACATAATCTTGAATCTGTTTTTTTAATTCTTTTGTCTTACCTCTTAGCTGATCATTAGAAAGACCTGAAAGACTATCAAACTGTTTATTTATTTCTTCAACAATTGGAGTAATTTCCTTAATATCTTTATCATATTTGTTGCCAAATAGTTTGCCTATAATATTTAAAAAACTTGCCATTTATTTTTTTTTTTAGAAAGTAAATGTACTCTTTTAATTATTTACAAAAATATAAAAAGGTTAAATTGATCCTTTAATTAATACTCATCTTCATTAAAGAAAAAATCATCTTTTGTAGGGTAGTCTGGCCAGATATCTTCAATGGTGTCCCATTGCATGCCAATCTCTTCTTCTACAAGTTCTTGTAAATTCTCTACAACTTCCATTGGAGCACCAGAACGTATTGCAAAATCAATTAACTCATCTTTTGTTGCAGGCCAGGGTGCATCCTCTAATTTTGATGCTAATTCTAAAGTCCAGTACATCTTATTGGTGTTTAAGTTTTTTGCAAAATTATATTTTTTATTGACTTATCGATCGAATTACTAATCTTTTTGCCATTCCACAGCTGGAATGTCGTTTTCCATGAGTATAGATCTTGCTAAAACAAAAAGATAATCTGATAATCTATTTAGGTAAATTAAGTGTAAATGATTAATGCTTTCATCTTGTTCAATTGCAATTAAATTACGCTCGGCTCTTCTACATACTGTTCTAGCAATATGACATTTTGATGCAATTGTATGTCCGGAGGGAAGGATAAAGTTCTTAAGTACTGGAAGTTTGTTGTCAATTTTATCTATTTCAGATTCAATTAATGAAACATCATTTTCAGATATATTTGGTAAATTAAGTGTTGATTTTTTGCCATCGTATGCTATACAAGAACCTAAATTAAAAAGTTGATTTTGTATTTTGTAAAGAAATTTTTTATGTGATTTTTTTTCTATGTCATCATAAATGTTTCCAACAAATGCATTTAGCTCATCAATAGTTCCATAGCATTCAAGTCTGATGTGATTTTTTTTAACTATTGTACCTCCCAATAACTGAGTACTTCCTGAGTCTCCTTTTTTTGTGTAAATTTTCATAATTAATATCTTATTATATACCTTTCTTTACTTAGTTCAGATTTAATAAATACTATTCCAACATAAAATAAATCAATCGTAAGCGTAGTTTTATGGTGAGATGTAATGTAGTTCCAAGCTTCTTCCATCCCATCTGACCAATGAATATCATCAAATACAAAAATAGTGTTGTTATTTGAATATTTTAAACAAAGTTCAAAATATGTTATAGTCGCATTCTTTTGATGATTTCCATCTATAAAACAAAAGTCTAAATCGTTAATTTTTTCAAGTTCTTTATCTAAGGTCTGTTTAAAATCTCCTAAAATTATACTTGTATTATTGAGTTTCATTTTATCAAAATTCCCTCTTGCAATTCGACTTGTTTCAGGACATCCTTCAAAAGTATAGACGTTTGATTTTTCTTCTGCTAAAGCTAAATATAAAGTACTTATACCTAAAGATGTTCCAAGTTCTAGTATATTTTTCGGTTTATAGTGTTTAATAATTCTATAAAGTACTTTTCCAAATTTAGAATTCTTTGCTGAGTTTTTAGCAATATCTTTAATTCTTCTGGTTTTAGAACAATTTATATGACTTCCAGCTCCAAAATCTGTAATTTTGATAATATCTTCAGATTTACATAATTCTTTTCTTAGTGTTTCAATTTTTTTACATTTTTCATCTACAGATTTTTTATGTAAAATATTAGTGATAAATTCATACAAGAAAGGACTTTGAGCACTATGTATACTTCTAGATTTAAAAAAATATTTAATATATTTAGAAATAAAAATTAATGTTTTCATAATTTATTTTAAGCACATATCACACAAAATCTACTTTGAGGTTGTATTTGGAGCCTTCCAAAAGGGATCTCTTTATTACATTTTCTGCAAATACCAAAATCTTTTTCATTAATTATTATTTTCATTTCTTTTAGTTCAAACATTTTCTCTTTTGCTACTCTAAGCGCAGCTTCTACGATGCTTTTATTGTTTATAGCATCCATTCTACTTACTCTACCTATCGAGTTTTCTGGAGCAATTGGCTGACATAATAAGCTGTATTCTATAATTTTTTGTTCAGTACTTTTTATTTCACCATCCAAAGCCTGCTTAATAGCTGCTAATTCTGATTTTTTCATTTCTACAAAAATATGCTTTTTTAATGTATTTTTGCTTAATGATAATTATAACTGGCGCAGCGGGATTTATCGGTTCCTGTTTAGTTTCTAAACTAAATAGTTTAGGTAAAGAAAACTTGATTTTAGTTGATGATTTTTCTAGTTCCGAAAAAAACAAAAATCTTTTAAATAAATCTTACATTGAAAAAATTAACCGTTATGAATTTTTTATTTGGTTTTCGAAAAATGTACATTTTATAAAGGAGGTATATCATATTGGTGCAAGAACAGACACTACCGAGCAGAACATTGATATTTTAAACGAGTTAAATCTTGAATATTCTAAAAAAATCTGGAATTTATGTGCGACCCATATAATTCCATTAATATATGCTTCCTCTGCAGCTACTTATGGATCAGGGCAGTTTGGTTTTGATGATAATCATAAAAACATTTCCAGACTAAAGCCACTTAATGCCTATGGAAGATCTAAAAATGAATTTGATAAGTGGGTTTTAGCTCAAGATAAGAAACCTCCATTTTGGGCTGGATTTAAGTTTTTTAATGTCTACGGTCCTAACGAATTTCACAAAGGAAGAATGGCATCTGTAATCTTTCATGCTTTCTCGCAAATTAAAAAAACTGGCAAAATGAATCTCTTTAAATCACATAAAAGTGAATTCAATCATGGGGAGCAACTAAGAGATTTTATATATGTGAAAGACCTAATTGAGGTACTATATTTAATGATGAATAATAAACAAAAGAGTGGTATATATAATCTTGGTACAGGTCAATCTCGCACTTTTCTTGATCTAGTAAATGCAACATTTAGTGCAATGAAATTTAAAAGTAAAATATCTTTTATAGATATTCCTTTAGATATTAGAACGAATTATCAGTATTATACTGAAGCTAAAATGCAAAAACTAAATAATCTAGGGATGATGCATAAATTCACTTCATTAGAAGATGGAGTTGAGGATTATGTGAAAAATTATTTGCTGAAAGAGAGTTATTTTTAAAGCTCTTCTTTGAGTTTAGACAGAAACCTTTTTATTTCTTTTAAATGATTAATAATTTGAACGTTATCAATTGTGTCTAACTTATTTTCTTTTAACTTTTTTTTTGCTCCCTCTACTGTAAATCCTTGTTCTTTTAATAAATAATGGATAATTTTGATATTTTCAATGTCTTTATGAGTAAATAATCTATTACCTTTTTTATTTTTTTTGGGTTTTAAAATATCAAATTCTTTTTCCCAAAAACGTACTGCAGAAATATTAATATCAAAGATTTCTGCTACTTCGCTAATTTTATAAAACAGCTTTTGAGTTGGTTTATTATTTAAGGACATTAATCAAATGATTGATTACTCTGAGATGAAATAAGTAACATCTTTTCAAATTGTTCTGGAGTTAGATCATTGTAGTAAAAGTTTACCGGATTAATTTTTTTACCGTCTTTATGCACTTCATAATGTAGATGTGGCGCTACAGATGTACCTGTGTTACCAACATATCCTATTATATCCCCACGTTTTACTTTTTGTCGTTTCTTTACTATATATTTTGACATGTGAGCATAAAGAGTTTTGTAGCCAAATCCATGATTAATTACTACGTGATTTCCATATCCTTTCCTGCTTCTTTTGATCTTAGAAATTTCTCCATCTCCTGTAGCATAGATTGGGGTACCAGTTTTTGCAGAAAAATCCATTCCTGCATGAAATTTTCTTGTTTTGTATATAGGATGGATTCTATTGCCAAATCCACTTGCCATTCTACTTAAATCTTTGTTGGATACAGGTTGTATCGCAGGAATTGATGCAAGCATTGTTGTTTTGTTTTGTGCTAGTTCAATTATTTCATCAAACGATTTAGATTGAATGTAAAGTTGTTTAGTAACTTGATCAATTTTTTTACTTGTAGATATCACAAGATCAGAATTTTTAAAGCCAGTAAGATCCTGATATCTGTTCACTCCACCGTATCCTGCCTTGCGAATAGATTTTGGAATTGGGTCTGCTTCAAAGATTAATCTGTAAATATTATCATCTCTTTTTTGCAAATCATCAAGTACTATCTCAGCATTTTTAAGTTTATTTCCAAGAATTTTATATTGAATACTTAGTTGTTGTATTTCTCTATTTAATATTTTTTCTTTTGGACTATCAAAAAATTGCAAAAATATGACTACCATAAAAAACCCGATTAATGCGCTTCCAAAGAAGAAATAAAGAATCTTTTTTATCTTATTCGCTACGCTAAGTTCAATTCGTTTGTAACTTAGCGTTTTAGTATCGTAATAATATTTTACCTTAGCCATATTAAAATTATTTTACAAAAATACTTAATTTACATTAGATGACCTGCGAAATAAGCTGATATCTAATTACTTATTGATTATTAAAAATATATTAAGAAAAAATGAAATCAAAAAAACTAAGAAAATTATATTTAGATTTCTTTAAATCAAAGAGACACACTATTGTCGCGTCTTCACCAATGGTAGTTAAAAATGACCCAACATTGATGTTTACAAATGCCGGTATGAATCAATTTAAAGATATTTTCTTAGATCACATGGATGCAAAATACCCATGCGTTGCGAATTCTCAAAAGTGTTTACGAGTATCTGGTAAACATAATGATTTGGATGAGGTGGGTCATGATACATATCACCATACTATGTTTGAGATGCTAGGATCATGGAGTTTTGGAGATTATTTTAAAGAAACGGCTATAGATTACGCTTGGGATTTCTTAGTTAATATTTGTAAGCTTGACAAGGACAGATTATATGTGACTGTTTTTGAAGGAGATGATTCAGATAAGTTAACTAAAGATATTGATGCATATGAATTTTGGAAAAAATATCTTCCAGAAGAACGAATTATAGATGGAAACAAAAAAGATAATTTTTGGGAAATGGGTGAAACTGGTCCTTGTGGACCTTGTTCAGAAATTCACTTTGATAATAGAGATACAAATGAAAGATTACTTAAAGATGGAAAAACATTAGTAAATAAAGATCATCCTGATGTTATTGAAATTTGGAATCTAGTCTTTATGCAATATAATAGATCGTCTGATTCAAGTTTAAATCCATTAAAAAACACACATGTTGATACAGGAATGGGTTTTGAAAGACTAGCTATGATTATGCAGGAAAAAAAATCAAATTATGATACTGATATTTTTCAGCCAATTATACAAGCTATTTCTATAAAGTCAAGATTAAACTACGGAGTTAATGAAAAACAAGATATTGCTATGAGAGTTATTGCGGATCACCTTAGAGCTGTTGTTTTCTCAATTTCAGATGGTCAGCTTCCTTCAAATGCTAAAGCAGGTTACGTGATTAGAAGAATCTTAAGAAGAGCTTTGAGGTATGCATATACTTTTTTAAATTTAAAAGAATCCTTTATTTTTGAGTTAGTACCTATACTTTGTACACAAATGTCAGAGCCATATCCTGAACTAATAAATCAAAAAGATTTTATACAAAAAGTAGTTAAAGAGGAGGAGGAGTCTTTTTTAAGAACACTTTCCGATGGACTTAAACGCATTGAGCATATCACTAAAGAGTCAAGTAATATTTCAGGAAAGCAGGTTTTTGAGCTTTATGATACATATGGATTCCCCGTTGATTTAACATCCCTTATTTTAAAAGAAAAGAATTTATCTTTTAATAATTTAGAATTTGATGTTGCTATGCAAGAACAGAAGGATAGATCAAAGAATGCAAGTAAAATAGTAAAAGGAGATTGGGTTGTAGTAATTGAAAACGAAGACACAGAATTTGTTGGTTACGATTTATTAGAATCTGAAATTAAAATAACTAGATATAGAGAGATTCAAACAGAGGAGGGAGAGCAATTTCAATTTGTTTTTAACAGATCTCCATTTTATCCACAAGGTGGAGGACAAGTTGGAGATACAGGTTTTATTCAAAATCAAAATGAAAATATTGAAATAAATGATACAAAGAAAGAAAATAATCTTATTATTCATTTATCAAATAAATTTCCAGAAGATGTTTCTAAGTCATTTATTGCTAGAATAAACATAAATAATAGGAAGTCAAGTTCAAGGAATCATTCTGCGACCCATCTTTTACAGGAGAGTCTTATAAATATATTAGGAAATCATATCTCTCAAAAAGGATCATTAGTATGTCCAGAGTATTTACGCTTTGATTTCACACATTTTTCAAGAATTGATAATTCAGATTTACAGAAAATTGAAGATGATGTAAATAGGAAAATATTAACCAATATTTCTTTAGTTGAGCACAATGATTTACCTATTAGTAAAGCAAAGGAATCAGGTGCAATTATGCTATTTAGTGAAAAATATGAAGATAATGTTCGTATGATACAGTTTGATAATTCTAAAGAATTATGTGGAGGAACTCATGTGAGCGCTACAGGAGAGATTGGTTTGTTTAAAATTTTAACTGAAGCATCCGTATCATCGGGTATTAGGAGAATTGAAGCTATTACTGGAAGTGTTGCTTTAGAATATTTTAATAAGAAGGAATCTTTAATTAAAGAGATTACTGATATCGTTAAGAATAAAGATGTGCTTAATTCAGTAAAACAATTAGTGGTATCAAAAAAACAATTAGAAAAGCAGGTATTAGAATTTAAGAAGGTTTCTTCATTTAATATTAAGTCTAATCTTTTAAATTCTGCTGAAAAGATTAATAAAATTAGATTTATTGGTAAGCTAGTTGATATGGATGCTGATGATATGAAGAATTTATCTTTTTCTTTTAAAAAGGAAGCTAATTTAATTTTAGTTTTAGGTTCTAGATTAACTAAAAAAGCAATACTTTCTGTTTTGATTACTGATGACTTAGTAAGTAATGGTTTAAGTGCTGTGAATATTATAAAAGAAATTTCAAAGGAGATTAAAGGAGGAGGAGGAGGACAGCCATTTTTTGCAACTGCTGGAGGGAGTGATGTTAATGGTATCCAAAGTGCTATTGACAGAGCCAAAGATCTTATAAAATAAAAAAGCCAGCAAAGCTGGCTTTTTTATTAATCAAAAAAAGTTTTTTTAGAATCTGTAAGAAAGACCAAAATTAAATGTTCCTTCTCTATCACCATTTTCATCATCACTTGTTGGCATAGTATAGTTAGGTTCTAAGTATAAACCATTCCATACATTAAAAGCAAATCCAATACCAATATTCATGTTATCTGAACCATCTTCAGTTGGCATTTGTAAAGATGCGTAAGCCCCTTCAACTTGTGCGATATTATAACGCGCAAAAATATCCCAAGTGTCATCACCTTCAGCATTTACAGCTCCTTTAGCTAGTCCAACTGTGAAAGCATCATTTACCATGTATCCTACTCCTAAATTTGCAGTAATTTTATCTGCATTTTCTTCTTGATCATCGTCATATGTAGTTACAACCATGAATTGTGCTGAAGCTAATAACGTTGAAAAAGCAACAGCAGCTGTTAATAATAATTTTTTCATTTTTTTAAATATTTAAATAGTTAATAATGGGCGCAAGATACACAAACGGATTACTTCTAGTGCATGGTTCTAGTTAGTAGTTATTCACATTAATGTGTTAATGTAAAAATTAACATAAAAAAAGGGCTGCATAAAGCAGCCCTTTTAATATTTGATTTACTGTGTGTAAATTATAGTCCTACATTTAAAGTTAACCACATGTACTTATCTTCATCAGCATCACCAGTTGCATCAGTAGCATACTTAAGAGATAAACCTGCATTGTCTCCTAAAGAATATCCTAATGAAATCTCCATTACATCTCTTTCATAATCATCATTTTCAGAGTTTGTAATTTGGTGCATTGT
>JABICI010000112.1 GCA_018652335.1 Flavobacteriales bacterium | reverse complement strand
TTGAAATTCAAGTTAATGGCCTAACATGTACTCGACTATACAACAGTATGGGATGGGCATTGCTTGATGAAGTGCATCCTGTAGAGCAAGAATATGATGTACATCATACTTATAAATGTGATGACAATGGAGATTTGTATTTATTTGGTAGTCCTTTTTTCTACCAAGGTAATTGGTGGATTTATCATAATATTGAATTTGATTGGAATATTTTAGAATGTGATAGTCCCTGTGGTACGCGTGCCCAAAATTATGCCACTAAATTTATAATTGAATTTCCTACAGACTTACTAAATAACTAATGGATTACTAGATCTTTTTTTCCAAGACAGTAAAGGGTTGGTGAAAAAGTTAATATTGCACATTTTTTGTCGATTTTAATAGTGTATATTCCCACTTCAGCTTGTCCACCTTATCAAACCAATAGACTGTATCTATTAAATTTATTTCATCTGAATTTTTAAAAGTGGTTAGTGTTAAATTTTTTAATAATTCTTTATTCGTTGAGAACTGAAAATGAAAAGGGGTCAATCTATTTTTTATCCAAAACTCAAATCCTAAAAAACCAAATTTTCTATAAGCTCCTAATGATGGTTGAAACAGTGCAACATTTCCTTGAAGTTTATCAATATAATAAATAAAATTAACTGCTTCAACATCATCAATTTCTGTATGAGGATGAATGGTTATTTTACACATTTCATGATTATCAAATGCTTTAGTGATTGCTTGAAAGGTAGAAAGATATAACAATAAATTAGTTATGAAAGGTTTACCACTATTAAGTGTAAATTCAATTACGCCCCCTTTGACGCTTGTATAACTTGAGAAAACTACATTGCTTTTAATTTTTAAATCTTCCCCCACAAATCTTTTTTTTCTAGACAAAATCTCAGTTTCTTCTAAATTTAAAACAACACCTTTGTTGAACAATCCATTTACTATGTAAATTCTTTCATTTGTAATAACACAGTAATGGTTGGCAGCCTCGACCCTAGGAGATTTGAGTTCTTGCTCGTTATTTTTTATTTCTATCCAACCTCCTTTTTTTGAATACTCTTTCTCTTCATTCATTATTTCTTTTTGGAAAGATGGCTTACATACTCCAACATCCAATATTGTTTCGGTAAGAATATTTTTAAAAAATGGATGAAAGCTAAATCTGTATATATTACTAGCTCTAGATGGCCATAGTTCTTCAAGTTCCTTAGTTAAACTAATATCTAGATTGTTCATAATTGCTAACCTGTAACTTTTTACTCTTCAGTTTCTTCAAAATCTTCATCCTCTCCAAAATCAAAATCTTTTAACTCGAAACCTTTAAGGTCTTCATAGATAAACTCCAATACACTATTTTTTTCTCCGAAGACTTTAACTTTTTCTTTGTCGAACTCTTCTTGTGAAAGAACCCCTTCCTTTAAAAGCTTTTCGAGTTTTGTCATTTCACCAAATTTATCAGCCATAATTAAATTCTATAAGAAATACCCGCACATTACACCCACATTTTTTTATAAACCTTAATTAATAAAGTCACTAAAGATGAGTGGCGAGGGTTAATTGTCACTTAAGTAAGTTATTATTTAAGTATGAAGAGATACTTAATACTTCTTTTACTTATATCCTTTTGTGGAGGAAATGTTGAAGTGTCTAATGATGTTATAGCTATTGAAGAAAATTCAACTACAACTCCGATCTTCTCCTCCACTACAACAACACTTCAGGAAAGTGATACTCCCTTTAATACATACTGGAGAAATAATAAGGTAAAATCTTATGCTCAATTAACAGAATCAGAGCTAGGACTAAGCAATCAAATAAATTTGGATAAAATCTCATATTTAGTTCTTGCTGATGGAACTGAGTGTATAAAAAAAATTGGTGGAACATCCACAGTGGCCCGTATTGATGAATTTGATTTAGTAAATCCGAAAGGGTCTAATGAATGGGGTTTTATAGTTTCTGAGGAATATACATGTGATGACGAAAAAAGACCGGGAAGATTGTATGGAGACTTTTTCTTTCAGGACAATACATGGTGGGCTTATGTTGAAATCAACTCTGATGAAATCGATATTGCTAGCGAGTGGGATGTAGCTGACCTTAATGTATGGAAATTTGCAACTAGAACTAAAATAGCTGCTGATACTTTTAGTGGAAATTATACCTGTAGAGCAGATGCAGATTACATAGAACGAGCTTATGAAAAGAAGGAGATAGATGAGTATTACCTATATAAAGATAGGGAAGTAGATTATTCAAAACCAACAACATTAGAAGAGCTTGAAGAAAGTATTAGCTTATTAGAAAAAGCTCAAGATTATTACTCTATGGCTTTATCTGTAAGATTAGGTTACAACTTTGGAGAGATTGAAGACTTAGACCCTGAAAACTCCTTCATAGACGCAGTTCTCTATGGCATGATTGTAAACACTGAAGACAACCTTGCGTCAAAATACGCTAGGAGAGATTATGTAATTGAAAATGGTCCATTTGAAACTAATGCAGAAGTAACTGAGTGGTGGATGGCTAATTCAAGTTATTCTGCTGTTGAGTGGAGAACAACAGATGAATATATTGAATTCTATCGTGGAAAAATGGAAGATCGAGAAGATTATGGAAATCATATTGTTGAAGATTATGTTTCTCCTAATCCTGATTGGGTAATCAGCGAAGAGTACCCAAGAAATACTCTAAGAGAAAGGTGTTCCTCAGATTGATTGAATACATATTTTCCTTTGCACTCTCCCTTTTAACATTCGGAGGCTTTGCGTGGATTATTAATGAAATTGAAAATTCAAAAGTGCCAGTTGCTGTTTCTTTATTGATTTACAGCATACCTCTCACATTTTTTTGGCATTACTTATTAACAAACTATTAGCTCAATAGTCACTAAAAAGTCACCAGAGATGATAAATTTCGTATAAAAATCTCATTCATGGGACTGTTATTACTGGGCCTATAGCTCAGCCTGGTTAGAGCGCATCCCTGATAAGGATGAGGTCGCTAGTTCAAATCTAGCTAGGCCCACAATAAAAAATCAATTTAAAAAAAACTATATAGCTACAATGCTTTAATGAATTTATTAATTTTTG
>JABICI010000110.1 GCA_018652335.1 Flavobacteriales bacterium | reverse complement strand
GAGGAAGCTCGTTTAGCTGCTGAGGTTTCAGAGGAGGAAGCTCGTTTAGCTGCTGAGGTTTCAGAGGAGGAAGCTCGTTTAGCTGCTGAGGTTGCAGAAGAGGAAGCTCGTTTAGCTGCTGAGGTTGCAGATCAAATTTTAAAGGACAGCATTATATCTGCAATAGCCGAGCAGGAACGTTTAGCATTGGAAGCCATTGAACAGCAAAAGTTAGTATCTGTTGAGCAAGCCAGACAAAAAGCGTTAGCAGAAGAGATGAAAAATAAGGAAATAGCAAAAGCTAAAAAAGATAAGAGACTTAAAGAAATAGCTTTTAAAGATAGCATAATGAAAAATGAGAATATTAAAGAAAATGCTAAAGAACTTATTATTGAGTATCTTAATGATAAGATTATTACTAAGAAAGATGTTGAATTTCTTCTTGAAAAATATGCTGATTCAAAGTTAAAGAAAAAGAATATTAAGGATTTTCTTAAGTAAAAAAATAAATAGTTATTTAGTTTAATGAGAACTTAAAAAAGTTCTTTACTTGAGTTTTTGCTATATCCTACTAATTGATCGTATCTTGCTCCCACAGGTTTGTAATAAACATAGATATAATAATCATTTCTTGTCTGATAATGATTTCCTTCAATAAAGTTAATGTTTTCTTTAGCACTACTATTTAACAAAGCGTACTGATAGTTGTAATAACCCTGCTTTAGTAATAACATCGTTTCATATTTCTGAGTCTCCTTATTATATAAGAGTTTAAATTCTTTATTGAATTTCCAGTCAGAGAATGATCCAATTAAATAGATTTCTTGATTACTTATTTCTTCTATCTCTAATGTGAAATGAACATTTGCATAGTCTGCTTCAGTGTTTGGATTCCATCCCTCTTGAGTTCTTATTAAGAAATTACCATTAATGTCAGGTTCAATAGAATATAGGTTGAAGGTTCTTTTATGATCATCAAAAAGGTATACATTATTAATACTGTCAAATTTAATTTCACTAATCCTATCAGATTGATATCTTAAGCTTGAAAAATCAAAATGTCTAAACTCATTATTTCCTAAAAATGTGTTTTCTGATTCGTAGTCATAAATTAGTTTCTGATTTTTGACAAATAGTGGGTGTAAATCAGTAATAATATTTTCCTCGCTATTATTTTGTTTTATGTGTACTGTAATTTCAGAGTAGGGATCCGCTATTTTAATATTATTGTAATTAATTGAAAAATCAATTTCATGTCTAGTTGCTCTAAAATCAGCAAGCGTTGCTCTTCTAATCTTTGAATCAATTACTACTTTATTGTCGAGAACCATAAATCGTTTCGTTAGAACAATATTTTTATTCTCTTCAAATATTTGAAAAATATAATTTCCAGATACTTTTGGTTTAACATTTTGATTCGGAAATTCAAACATGTAGTGAGTGTATTTCTGTACTGTGTTAAAAGAGAATTCATAATCTGAAATTGAATTAATAAAAAATCCATCTAAATACTCGCTTTCAATTAGATCGCTCTTTTCCCAATTAGAATTACAATGAATAATATTATAATAATAATCTTTTCTGTCTCCATCAAGGTCGTCAAAATGTATAGTTAGCACATCATTACTAAACAGGTTTAATATAGGTAATGAAAGGTCTAATTTGTTTTTGTTACAGACAACAGATTTTATTTTATTGTTAAAAGTTTGATTTTCATACTTTATCTCCTCTATATCAATTTCTTTCTCAACAATTAATATTTCTTTTGTAGTATTAATTTCTTCTGAAATTTCTTTTGAGCTCCAGCAAGAACTTATCAAAATTGATATAGAGTAAAGGGCTAAAATAAAGTTTTGGATTTTCATTTTTTAATGTGATATTAATAGCTTTAATTGGTTGCAAATTTATATTTTTGCAACCGAAAAATCTAATTAAAAATAATGTCTAAAGAAATAAGATTAAAAAAAGGCCTAAACATAAATTTATTTGGAGATGCAGATAAAGTTTATGCTACTATTAAGCCAGCTGATATTTCAAATAAATATGTTCTAAAGCCAACTGATTTTCATGCATTAACACCAAAGTTAACTGTTAAAGAAGGCGATGATGTCGAAGCAGGATCTCCTTTATTTTTTGACAAATCAAATCCAAAAATTGTTTTTTGTAGTCCAGTAAGTGGTAAGATTTTAGAAATTATCAGAGGTGAGAAACGTAGAATTCTTGAAGTAGTAATAACTGCAGATGATGATCTTGTTTATAAGAAATTTGATGTTCCTAATTCTAAAGATTTAAATAGAAATCAAATTATTGAAACTATGTTAAGTGGTGGTGTATGGCCATTTGTTAGACAGAAACCATATGATGTTATTGCTAATCCAACTGACCTCCCCAAAGCAATTTTCATTTCTGCTTTTAAATCTACTCCGCTTTCAATTGACAATGATTTTGCTCTATACGGTATGGAAGATTTATTTCAAATAGGTTTAGATTATATTACCAAATTATCTAAGGGAAAAACACATCTTAATGTTGATGGTAATACTAATATCTCAAAAGTTTTTAGGGACGCTAAAGGTGTTCAAATAAATAAAATTTCAGGTCCACATCCTGCAGGAAATGTTGGTGTTCAGGTACACCATATAGATCCAATTAATAAAGGGGAAGTTATATGGTATCTTGAGCCTCAAGATGTAATTGCTATTGCACGTTTATTTAAAGAAGGTAGATATGATGTTTCTAGAATTGTCGCTTTAGCTGGTTCTCAAGTTTCCAAACCTAGATATTACAGGACAATATCAGGAGTCTCAGTATCGAATTTATTAACTGACAATTTAAATGATGGAGATAATAGAATTATTTCTGGAGATGTGTTGACTGGAACAAAAATAAATCTTGAAGGTAATTTAAGTTTTTATGATACTTCAATCTCTGTTATTCCTGAAGGAAATGAGCAAGAGTTCCTTGGATGGATTCTGCCTGGGCTTGATAAGTTTTCAGCTTCTAAAACTTTTTTTTCATGGCTTAATCCTAGCAAGAAATACATGATTAATTCTAATATGCATGGTGAAGAGCGAGCATATGTAGTAACGGGTAATTATGAAAAGGTATTACCAATGGATATCTATCCACTTCAGTTAATCAAAGCCATAATGATTGAAGATATTGAATTAATGGAGAATTTAGGTATTTATGAAGTTTCGACTGAAGATTTTGCACTTTGTGAATTTATTTGCACATCTAAAATTGAGGTTCAGTCAATCATTCAACATGGTTTAGATTTAGTAAGAAAAGAAAATAGTTAAAATGAAATTATTTAAAAATATTTTAGAATCTGTTAAGCCTCATTTTATTAAAGGAGGTAAACTTGAAAAAATGTATCCAGCTTATGATGCATTTGAAACATTTCTATTTGTACCAGACCATACTACTCATTCTGGATCACACATTAGAGATGCTGTTGATTTAAAAAGAACTATGGCTTTTGTGGTGATAGCACTATTGCCTTGTATTATTTTTGGTATGTGGAATATAGGTGATCAATATTTTAAAGCTATATCAGAGAGTTCTGACTTTATGAAAAATTTCATCTTCGGTTTCTGGAAATTTCTTCCACTCTTAATTGTTTCCTATGCTGTTGGTCTTTCTGTCGAGTTTGCTTTTGCAATTTCAAGAGGCCACTCTGTTAATGAGGGATATCTTGTGACAGGAATGTTAATACCTCTTATTATGCCTGTAGATGTTCCACTTTGGATGCTGGCAATTTCGGTTGTTTTTGCTGTTGTAATTGGAAAGGAGGTATTTGGAGGTACAGGAATGAATATATTAAATCCTGCCTTAACCGCTAGGGCTTTTCTATTCTTCGCTTACCCATCTTACATGTCTGGAGATAAAGTTTGGGTACATGGTGCTGGTATTGATGGCTATTCTGGAGAAACTATTTTAGGAGCATTAGCTGCTAATACAACTTCTTGGGCTAATTTACAGTGGAGTTTTAATGATGCTTTAATGGGTTTTGTACCTGGATCATTGGGAGAAACTTCTTTTATTGCAATTTTAATTGGAGCACTGATTTTAATTTTATCAGGTGTTGGTAGCTCTAGAATTATTTTGTCAACATTTATTGGAGGATATTTAACAGCATTGTTATTTAATTTGTGGGGGGTAAATGTCCTAATGTCAACTCCTGCACATATTCACCTTTTAATTGGAGGTTTTGCTTTTGGTGCCGTTTTTATGACAACTGATCCTGTTACAGCAACACAAACTAATAAGGGAAAAATTATTTATGGCCTTTTAGTTGGTTTTTTTGCAATTGTAATAAGAGTATTTAATCCTGCATATCCTGAAGGTATGATGTTAGCTATTTTATTAATGAATGTTTTCGCTCCTTTGATTGATCATTATATTGTCGGAGCTAATATTAAAAAAAGACTTAAAAGAGTAAAAGTATAATTTATGGATGTAAATAAAAATTCGTACACATTTAGTTTCGCCGCAATAATGGTAGTTGTTGTTGCAGCTTTATTATCTATTGCAGCAATTGCACTAAAACCATTTCAGTCTAAAAATGTGTTATTAGAGAAAAAACAAAATATTTTAAGTTCTGTTGGAATTAATATTGATAGAGAAGATGCTGATGTTCAGTATCCACTTTATGTTAAACAGGAGTTAGTTTTAAATGCCAATGGAGAAATAGTTGATGGTATTGCCTTTGATGTTGATTTGCAAAAAGAGTTAAAAAAAGATAAAAACCTACAACTATTACCTTTATTTATAAGTGAAGTTGATGAAAAAAAACAGTATATCATTCCATTAAGAGGAAAGGGGCTTTGGGGTCCTATATGGGGGTTTATTGCTTTAGAGGATGATTTAAATAAAGTGTTTGGTGCTGTTTTTGATCATAAGGGTGAAACTCCTGGTCTTGGAGCTGAGATTAATCGACCATTTTTTGAAGATCCTTTTGCTGGCAAAACAATTTTTGAAGATGGAGAATTAATTTCTATAAAAGTCATAAAAGGAGGAGCTCCAAAAGGAGATATGCATGGTGTAGATGGCATATCTGGTGGAACTATTACTTCCGATGGTGTATCTGACATGCTATATGAGCGTTTAAGCATGTATTTGCCATACTTTTCTAAAGTAAAATCTGAAATGGATAATGATTTAAATATATCTAAAACAGATACGCTGTTAACATTAAATGACATAATAATAAAATAAATTATGAGTAAAAATTCATTTTTATCTAAGAAGAATAAAATGTTGTTAAGCGATCCGCTTGATGATAATAATCCAATTACTGTACAAGTTCTAGGTATCTGTTCTGCTTTAGCAATAACTGTCCAGCTAAAGCCTGCTGTCGTTATGGCATTATCTGTTCTAGTTGTACTTTCAGTTGCTAATGTTGTGGTTTCACTAATGCGTAAAATGATTCCATCAAGAATCAGAATTATTGTTTTTCTTGTAGTTATAGCAACACTTGTTATCTTAGTTGATCAAGTTTTAAAAGCTTTCGTCTATGATGTTAGTAAGGAGCTTTCGGTCTTTGTAGGCTTGATTATAACTAACTGTATAATTTGTGGAAGACTTGAGGCTTTTGCTATGGCAAACCCTCCTGGAAAAGCATTT
This sequence comes from Flavobacteriales bacterium, assembly GCA_018652335.1. Lineage (GTDB taxonomy): Bacteria > Bacteroidota > Bacteroidia > Flavobacteriales > BACL11. Next base: position 24,235 of record JABICI010000110.1, on the reverse strand, counting down.
TTAGATGGTTTAGGCAATTCTTTTGGTTATGGTATAATACTAATAATTGTAGCATTTTTCAGGGAACTTTTAGGAGCAGGTACATTATTTGGTTATCCTGTTTTAGAGAAGTTAGGAGTTTATGATTTAGGCTACGAAAATAATGGAATGATGATCCTTCCGCCAATGGCCCTAGTTACTGTAGGTGTTTTAATTTGGTGGCAAAGAGCTAGAAATGAAAAATTAATTGAAAACGAATAATATGCAAGAGTTAGCAAATATTTTTATAAAATCAATATTTATCGATAATATGGTTTTTGCCTATTTTTTAGGTATGTGCTCATATTTAGCAATTTCTAAAACCGTTAAGACATCAGTTGGAATGGGTGCTGCTGTTATTTTTGTACTTGGTATAACTATTCCATTTAATTATTTACTAGAAAAATATATTCTTAAAGAAGGAGCATTGGTATGGATTTCTAATGATTTTATTGATGTAGACTTGTCATTTCTTTCATTTATAATGTTTATTGCTGTAATTGCTTCTATTGTGCAATTAGTAGAAATGGTAATTGAAAAGTTTTCTCCTTCTTTGTATAGTTCTTTAGGAATATTTTTACCATTAATTGCTGTTAACTGTGCAATTTTAGGAGGTTCTCTATTTATGCAAGAACGTGGTTACACTAGTATTGTTGAAGCAACTGTTTTTGGACTTGGTTCAGGTGTAGGTTGGTTTTTAGCTATTGTTGGAATTGCAGCAATTAGAGAAAAGATAAGATATTCTAATGTGCCTCCCGCATTAAGAGGGCTTGGCATAACATATATAATTACTGGATTGATGGGAATAGCTTTTATGAGCTTTATGGGTATTAAATTATAATTTCAAAAAATACAATAGTATGGTAATATTAAATTCAGTAATAGTTTTAAGTAGTATAGTAGTATTTCTTTTAGTTATATTTACTTTAGTTGGTCTTTTATTATTTGTAAAAACAAAGTTGTCTCCTAGTGGAAAGATTACTATAAAGATTAATGGTGAGAAAGAGTTAATTGTAGATGGTGGAGGTACTTTGCTTACTACATTATCTAACGAAGGTATTTTTCTTCCTTCAGCATGTGGTGGTGGCGGAACTTGTGTCCAGTGTACCTGTCAGGTTAATTCAGGAGGTGGAGGTATTTTGCCAACTGAAGAGCCTCATTTTTCTAGAAAGAAAATTGCGGAGAACTGGAGGTTGGGATGTCAAGTTAAGGTTAAAGAGGATATGGACATCACTATTCCTGAAGAAGTTTTTGGTGTTAAAGAATGGGAAGCAACAGTTGTTTCTAATTATAATGTCGCAACTTACATTAAAGAATTTATTGTTGAAATTCCAGAAGATATGGATTATATAGCTGGTGGATATATACAGATTAATATTCCTGAGTGTGAAGTTAAGTATTCAGAAATGGATGTGACAGCACATCCACAAGACCACCCTGGAGAACCAAAAAAGTTTGAAAAAGATTGGGAGGAAGGAAATTTTGCTTTAAGAAATCTTGTTATGAAAAATGATGAGGAAGTTGTGAGAGCTTATTCTATGGCATCTTATCCAGCTGAAGGTAAAAAAGTAATGTTAAACGTTAGAGTCGCTGCTCCACCATGGGATAGAGAGAAAAATGCATGGGCTGATTTAAATCCAGGTGTAGCATCTTCTTATATATTTGGTTTGAAGGAAGGTGATAAGGTGACTATTTCAGGTCCATATGGTGAATTCTTTATAAATGATAGTGATGCTGAAATGCTTTATATTGGTGGTGGAGCAGGAATGGCTCCGATGAGATCTCATCTTTATGAATTATTTAAGACATTAAAGACAGGCCGTAAGGTGACTTTCTGGTATGGAGGTAGATCTAGAGCAGAGTTATTTTATATACATTATTTTAGAGATTTAGAAAAAGATTTCCCAAATTTCAAATTTTACTTAGTTTTATCAGATGCACTTCCTGAAGATAATTGGGTTGAGAAAAAGGGTCTAGATGATCCTGAAGGAGACGGTTTCAGTGGATTCGTACATCAAGTTGTAATCGATAAATTTTTAAGTAATCATGAAGCTCCTGAAGACATTGAGTTATATTTCTGTGGCCCACCTTTAATGAATCAAGCTGTTATTAAAATGGCAGATGATTGGGGGATACCGGATGAGAATGTGAGATTCGATGATTTTGGCGGCTAAACTCAATAATTATCTTACATATTAAAAAACATACTAGAAATTATTTTTTTTAATATGCTACCTTTTATTGTTAACTTTTTTATCCTACATATTATTTTTGTTTTATGAAACACCTCTTATACTCTATTTTATTTATATTGTTTGGATGTAGCTCTTCTATCAATACAATACTTGTAACTAATTCTGGTCAGGCACAAGGAAGTTATTATCATATAAAATATATGTCTGAAGATGGGTTAGACTATGGTTTCCAAATTGATAGTATTTTACTAGAAATTGATAGCTCACTTTCTGTGTATAAGAGTTATTCTATAATTTCTAGATTAAATAATAAAGAACTAGTAAGAACTGACTCAATGTTTAATACAGTTTTTTTAGCATCAAAAAAAATATTCAATCAAACTGATGGATATTTTGATTGTTCAGTTTCTCCACTAGTTAATTATTATGGTTTTTATAACTTAGGCAATACAGATTCTTTAACTATTGATTCTAGTATAGTGAGAAATATAGTAAGTAATATTGGTTTAGATAAGATAAATATTATTGGGGATTCTTTAGTTCTTCCTAAAAGTATGAAGTTAGATTTTAATGCGATTGCGCAGGGATATACAGTTGATTTAATTTCTGAGTTTTTATTGGATAAAAATATTAATGACTTCCTAGTTGAGGTTGGAGGTGAGCTTTTAGCAAGAGGATTAAATGCAGATAATTTACCATGGAGAGTAGGAGTTGATAAACCATCAGATACTTTGATTAATAATAATCGTTTTCAATTTATTATTGATTTAAATAATAAAGCACTCGCAACAAGTGGAAATTATCGAAAGTTTTATGTTAAAGATGGGACTAAATACTCTCATACAATAAATCCTAAGACAGGTTTTCCAGCACAAAATAATCTTTTAAGTGTATCTGTTGTTCACAATAATTGTATGCTCGCCGATGCTTATGCAACTGCATTTATGGCTATGGGTGTAGATAAAACAAAAAAGTTTGTTTTTGAAAATCCGGAGATAGAAATATACTTAGTATATACATCTAGTAATGGGAATTGGAAGACTTATTGCAGTCCTAAAATATTAGAACGTATAGTAGATTAAGATTATTCATTCTTGCATTTCTCTTCTGGACTTGCTCCACAAAGCCCACAAGATTCACCCTCTTTGTTTAGAAATGGACTTTGACTAGCACAAGTTCCAGAAAACTTTCCGTTTTTTTTAATTAATATCTTCACACCAATTCCAATAAACACAAAAATTAGCATTAAGATTGTTATAAAAAATACTGTTGAGAAATTCATAAAATATTTTTTTACAAATTTAATATAAAAGTTTTTTATAATTACTTTTATGATAATATAATGATATGAATAAGAAAAGTAAAGCATTTGTGAGACTTCTCACAATCATGGATGAGTTAAGAGAAAAGTGTCCTTGGGATAAAAAACAAACTATGGATAGTCTACGCTATCTAACAATTGAAGAGCTGTATGAGCTTTCTGACGCAATTTTGGATAAAGACACTGATGAAATAAAGAAAGAACTTGGGGATATTTTATTGCATATTGTTTTCTATTCAAGAATTGCATCAGAAACAAATGATTTTGATATCACAGATGTAATCAATTCAGTTTGTGATAAATTGATACATAGACATCCTCATATTTATGGAGATGTTGATGTGAAAGATGAAGTAGAAGTGAAAAAGAATTGGGAAAAACTAAAATTAAAAGAAGGGAAGAAATCAGTTTTAGAGGGAGTTCCAAAATCCCTTCCAGCTATTGTAAAATCTTTCAGAATTCAAGAAAAGGTAAGAGGTATTGGTTTTGATTGGGATAATAAAAATCAAGTATGGGAAAAGGTTATTGAAGAAATTGAAGAGCTTAAAATTGAAATTAAGAATGGCAACCAGCATAGAATTGAATCTGAATTTGGAGACGTGCTTTTTGCGCTTACCAACTATGCTCGCTTTGTTAATGTCAACCCAGAAGATGCATTAGAAAGAACTAATAAGCGTTTTATTAAACGCTTTCAAATTATGGAAAACATGATTAGTGATGAAGGCTTAATCCTTTCAGATATGAGTCTTTCAGAAATGGATGTTTTTTGGGATAAAGCAAAAGAAAAGTATATCTTTATGAATGAAATGAGTTAAAGTAACGTCTAATAAATAAATGGATTTTAAAGCTTTTTATTTTAAATATAAAGATCTCGTTTATAACGTAGCTTTAAATTATTCAGCCAACATTGAAGATGCTCAAGAGATAACTCAAGATGTATTTCTTACTCTTTTGAAGAAAATTGATCATTTCCGCAGTGAATCTAAGATGGAAACTTGGATTTATAAAATTACTATTAATAAATCTCTAGATTATTTGAGATTCAAAAAACGAAAAAAGAGAAAGTTCCTTTTTAATAATCTTTCAATTGAAAGAGCTTCAAATAATGATTTGATTAATTTTAATCATCCTGGCGTACAGTTAGAATCTAAAGAAAAAATTAATGAGATTTACAAGTGTATTAACAAACTTCCTGATAGCTATAAAACAGTAATTATTTTATTAAAAATAGAAAATAGAACTTATAAAGAAGTATCAAGTATTATGGGTTTATCTGTTAAAGCAATAGAGTCATTATTTAATAGAGCAAAAAATACATTAGAAATTTTTCTTAAAAAAGAGAATGAATATTAATATTTAATCGTCTAAATAATAACATGAAAGATACATTTGAAATTTTAAGCTCTATTAATAGAGTAAGTGCTCCTGATAATATATATGAGAGAATTATTACTAAAAATAATTACATCAGTTCTTCAATTATATATTCTTTAGTTATGACTATTTTTTTGTTAATTTCATTAAACCTATTTGTTTACAATCAATCTAATAATAATAATTTTAGTGCTAATAGTATTATCAAATTACCTATAACAGCTTTATATTATGAATAAACAACAATCTATTTTTATTATTATCTCTATTCTTGTAATTATTAATTTGACTAGCATATGGTTGTTTTATAATCAAAACACACAAGATAGGACTAGAGGTCCTAGAAATATGATTGTTAAAGTATTACAATTAGATGAACAACAAATAACAGACTATGATAAATTAATAACAGAGCATAAAGAAGCTTTTCGTGTGGCTAATCTTAAAATTACTAAACTAAGAAGTTCATACTTTACAAGTAATAATGATTCAGTAATAAATTTGCTTGTTGATGCATACATTGAAATCGAAAAGATTAATAAAAATCATATTAACGATATATTAGCAATATGTGATCCTTCTCAAAAGAAAAGTTTTAAAGATTTAATTATAGAAAATGATTTATTTAGAAAAAACAAAAAAACAAAAAAATATGAAAATTAAGATAGTAAGTTTATTTTTATTATGTTATTCCCAAATTATTTATTCTCAGTCATTTAACGGCTTTGCATTGTATAATGCCCAGGGATCTAATACAACTTATCTGATTGATGAGAACGAGAACATCTCACATACTTGGAACTTAAATACTGAATGTAATTATACAGTAGCTTTAAAGAAGAATGGAAATTTAGTTAGAGGTACAAAAAATAATGGCAATACACTTTCAGGTGCAGCAGACGCTGGAAGAGTACAAGAGATAGCGCCAGATGGTTCTATAGTTTGGGATTTCGTTTATTCAGACTCTGAACATCTTAGTCATCATGATTTAACATTAGTTGGAGATAATGTTCTTATTACAGCATGGGAAGTAAAATCAGCAGCTGAAGTTACGGCTGCTGGATATAGTACAAATTCAGAGAAATGGCCAACTCACTTTATTGAGCTAGAAGATGATGGGAATGGTGGTGCTAATATTGTCTGGGAATGGCACATTTGGGATCATATGTGTCAAGATATAGACCCTAATGGAATTAATTATACTGCAAATATTTCTGATCATCCAGAATTAATTGACGTTAATATGATACAAGCTCAGGGAGGCCCTGGAGGTGGTGGAGGTGATTGGTTTCATGTGAATGGTGTTGACTACAATGAAGAACTAGATCAGATTGTTTTCTCATCACGTTTTGCTTCTGAAATATATATAATAGATCATAGTACAACAACTGCAGAAGCAGCTTCTCACAGTGGAGGAAACTCAGGAATGGGAGGTGATATTATGTACAGATGGGGAAATCCTTCAAACTATGGTATATCTGGAACGCAAGTCATTCCAAATGCTGTACATGATGCAAGATGGATAACAAATGATGGCAGGCCAAATGGTGGTTTTTTACAAATATTTAATAATTCTGGAGTTTCTAATAATGTTTCTGCAATAGATGGCATTGAAACTCCTTGGGATTCAATTTCAAATTCTTATCTTAGAAATCCTGGTCAAGCATTTGAACCAATATCGTACACAACAAGATACCAATGTGCTTATTCAGCAAGCGGTCAATCATCATCAGATAGAATGTCAAATGGTAATATATATGTCAACGCTTCTTCTGGACAGGGTGGTTCTGGTGTTATGTATGAAGTAGATATGTCTGGTAATATTATTTGGGGTCCATACCAGGCAGCTACACAAAAAGGGTTTAGATATGAATGTGATTATCCAGGTATTATTGCCTTAGAACCTTTCATAAATTCTTCAACCTCTTCATGTTTTTCTTCAGTTAATATCGATGAAATTAATAGTAACTTTTCAGTTATAGTGGATCATAATAATAGTTCAATTAATGTTTCATCTGAACAGACATCTTTCTTGTCTGCAGATATTTTAGTTTATAATATGCTTGGTCAAGAAATATATAATGAGAAAATTACTAGCATCGGAGGTGTTTTTTATAATGATATAGATTTACGTATGATAAAGCAAGGAATTTATATTGTTAAGTTATTTAATAATAACAAACAACTTTTTTCTGAAAAAATAGCATTCTAGAATCTTTAATGAGTAAAATTAATAATTTCATATTATGTTTCCTGTTATGTAATTCAACATTATTGAGTCAAAATAATTTCTATGATATTGATACAATAAGAGAAATTAAGATTTATTTCTATGAAAGTGACTGGGACAATAAATTAGATAGTTTGTATTTATTAGGTGAAAATGATAGAATATTAGCCGATATAATTATTGATGGTAATTCATATGATAGTGTAGGTGTCAGGTATAAGGGATTTAGTTCAGTTAGTATTAATAGAGTAAAGAATCCATTTAATATTAAGTTAGACTATACTATAGCTGATCAAGATCATCAAGGTATTGATAAACTTAAACTTTCAAATGTGTATCAGGATCCATCTTTTGTAAGAGAAGTTCTAACGTATGAAATTGCAGCTAATTACTTGCCATCAGTAAAGGCAAATTATACTAATATTTTTATTAATGATACATTATGGGGTTTATACACAAATGTGCAAGCAGTTAATAAAGATTTTTTAAATGATTATTTTGGTAATAAGTATAATTCATTTTTTAAATGTAATCCAGAAAACTTAGATGTAAGCCCTGGAGGTGAAAATTCAAACTTAAGTAATTCTCATGGTCTAGATAGTTTAGATTATTTGCCATACTATGATATTAAATCTGATTATGGATGGGGTGATCTTTTAGGTTTAATTGACACATTAAATAATCACTTAGAAAGTATTGAGAATGTTTTAAATGTTGATAGAACACTTTGGATGCATGCACTGAATTATGCAATTGTTAATTTCGATTCTTATATTGGTTATGCACAAAATTATTATATCTATAAAAATAGTACCAATCAGTTTAATCCAATTCTTTGGGATTTAAATATGTCTTTTGGTGGTTTTAGATTAACAGATGCCTCCTCAATATTTTTTAATGGTTTTAGTATCCCGCAGGCACAGAATATGGATCCACTAATACATCATAGTCAATTTTCAGTTTCCCCAAGGCCTTTATTAAGAAATCTTCTATTAAGTGAGAGGAATCGAAAAATGTATATAGCACATATCAGAACTATAGTTCAAGAGCATTTTATAAATCAAAATTATTTCACTAGAGCGCAATATTTACAGAACTTGATTAGTAATAGCGTGCAAAATGATACTAATAAATTTTATACGTTTAACGATTTTACAAATAATTTAACACAGACGGTATCTTTACCTACAGTTGATTGCCCAGGCATCACTCACTTAATTGATGCTAGATCTATATTTTTAAGTTCCTTTTTAGGATATAGTGGTGAGCCAACAATTTCAAATATTTCGTATAGTCCACAAAATTTTAGTTTAGGTGATGATATTTATGTTAATGCGAATGTTATTGATGCTGAACAAGTAATTCTCAAATATAGATTTGGAGATAATTTGATCTTTAGTGAATTAGAAATGTTTGATGATGGAAATCATAATGATGGTATAGCTAGTGATGGTTTATATGGTGCTAAAATTTCTAATTGTAGTAATGCTTTAGATTATTATATTTATGCTGATAATGATTCGGCAGGTGTTTTTTCACCAAATAGAGCGGCATATGAGTATTATAGTATTCATAATCAAATTTTAGCTGGTGATTTGGTGATAAATGAACTAATGTCAAACAATAATAGTATCGTATCAGATAATAGTGGAAAATTTGACGATTGGATTGAGTTATTTAATCCAAATAGTACTGCGGTATCCACTAAAGGACTTTTTCTTACAGATACTATAGGAATCTTACATAAATGGGAATTACCTAATTTTTCAATTCCACCACTTGGATATTTGATTATTTGGGCTGATGAAGATGGAAGTCAAGGTGATATGCATTCTAATTTCAAATTGTCAAACTTGGGAGAACAGCTTACTTTAACAAATAATGATAGTTTAGTTATTGATTCTATAACCTACCAGACACAACTTAGTGATATTTCCTTTGGTAGATCTCCAAATGGAAGTGGTCAATTTATGATGCTAACACCAACATTTAACTATAACAACGATTTTCCAAACTCTATCAACGATATTAATGATAAATTAGTTTTTTTTCCAAACCCATTTTCTGATATATTATATGTTAAAGATAATGATGAGATAGAGGTTAGAAGTATTTTAGGGAAACTAGTTTATCTTGCCAGCAATGTAAATAGGATTCAAACTTCAGATTGGGATGCAGGAATTTATTTTTTGCATTTACGTAATAAGAAAATAACTTATAAAATAATTAAACTTTAGATGAAATGAAAAAAATACTTTTTTTATGTATTACTTTACTGATATTTAATGCTTGTAAAAAGGAGGAAGGGTGTACTGACCCCTCAGCTTCTAATTATGATTCCCAAGCTGTAGAAGATAATGGTACATGTATTTATTCTTTGTCTGGATGCACAGATAATTTAGCAATTAATTATGATTCTAATGCAAATAATGATGATGGTTCTTGTTTCTATGGGGAAATTAGTTCAATTATTAACTATAGTGTAGTAGACGGTTTGTTAAGTGATTTTATTGAATGTATAGACGTGGATATTAATGATAATATTTGGATTGGTTCTTCTTTAGGTCTTCAAATGTATAATGGATTTGAATTCGTAAATTATACATCTTTGGATGGTTTAGCTGATAATAATATTAAAGTAATTTCAAGTTCCAACAATGGAAATATTTGGGTTGGAACTGATTTTGGAATCAGTCAATTTGATGGACTTAATTGGATAACTTATGATATTACTAACGGTTTAATTAGTAATCAAGTTAAGAGTATTGATTTTGATGAAGATGGAACAGTTTGGGTTGGAACAAATTCTGGTGTTTCTTTTTATAATGGCACATCGTGGGATTCTTATTCTGATGCGAATTCAGATTTACATTGGAGTGGTGTAAATGCAACAGATTTTTCATCAAATGGAGATAAATGGTTTGCATCTCCTTTGGGTGGAATTACTCATTTTGATGGGTCTAATTTTATAAATTATGATGATTCGGATGGTCTTATTTCTAAATACTCAACTGATTTACTAATTGATGATCAAAATAATAAATGGATTGGTACAGCTAGCGGTATTTCTGTTCTTAGTGCAACAAATGTTAATGTCATCAACTATACTAAAATGTACCTTTTACCTCCGCCAGATACTTTAAATCCAGTTGTAGATCTTGAAATAGATAATTGGGGTCGTATATGGGTTGGAATATATGTAGGATATTTATCAGAAGGAGGTGTTGCTTATTGGAATGGAGATGCTTGGTTAGATCTTGATATTCAAGATGGTTTAGCAGGTTCAAATATTAAAGATTTATCAATCGATTCTAACAATAATATATGGATTGCTACAACTTCAGGGATATCAAAAGTAATTACACAGTAGTTAATTAATCTTCTCTTTTCCAAAGTAATTTTATTTAATAACTTTACAGACATAATTATAACCTAACTAATGACTAAATTTTTTTTATTTATTTCTCTTTTTTTTATTTCCTTCAACTCTTATTCTCAAGATGTATTTGATCTTGGTGTACGTCAAATAGAAATATTTTTTAATGAGCCAAATTGGGATGATTCACTTGATATTTACTTTGCAAACAATAATGGTGAAAGATTAATTGCTGACTCAATATTAATAGATGGAATTGCAGATCAAAATGTTGGCATCAAGTATAGAGGTAATAACACCTCTTACAATGCTTCTAATATAAAAAACCCAATCAATATTAAGTTAGACTACATAAATAACGGACAATCTATTGATGGTTATAATGTGTTAAAATTATCTAATAATTTTCATGACCCTTCTTTGGTTCGTGAAGTTTTGGCTTACACTATTGCTAGAAATTATATGCCTGCACCTAAATCTACATACGCAAATGTTTTTGTTGACGGAGTATTAATTGGGCTTTTTACTTGTGTTCAATCTATTGATGAGGATTTTACTAATGAACATTTTTATGAGAGAAATGGCCCCTTTTTCAAGGTTGAGAGCACAAATACCATTATAAGTGGATGCCCTACTTCTCCATTGGGAATCTTAGAATATTATTCAGATACAAATTGTTATGTTAGAGCCTATGATATGGAATCAAGTGAAGATTGGACAGATCTTGGTGAATTTCTAGATACTTTAAATAATCACTTTACACATATAGAAAACGTCATGGATATTGATAGAACATTATGGATGATGGCATATGAAAATCTAATCGTTGCTCTTGATGCTCCAATTAATTCAGTACCTCAAAACTTTTATCTTTTCAAAGATAACAATGGAAGATTTTCTCCAATATTGTGGGACATGAATCAGGCATTTGGTACTTTTACTAATGGTTTACCTGCGCCAGTTCAAAATTCAGATTTAATAGAATTAGATGTTTTTCATGAAATATCTAATACTCAAAATAATCTCACTAGTAAGATTTTTACTTTTGATAGATATAGAAAGATGTATATCGCTCATATGCGTACAATTTTAAATGAACAATTTGTAAATAATAATTATAGTAATTTGGCTTTATCCTTACAGTCTGAAATAGATAGTCAAGTAAGTTCAGATCCTAATCCATTTTATTCATACGCAGATTTCATTTCTGCTACAACTAATACAGTCAGTAACAATATAGGTATATCTGAACTAATGTCTAATAGAGTTGATTTTTTACAGAATTTATCTGAATTTACTGTTTCACATCCTGTAATATCAGATCTAACAAATTCACTTACTAGTGTGCTTCCTTTTACCACTGTGAATATAACAGCTTCAATATCTAATTCAACGTATGCTTATTTAGGATATAGATATAAATTTGCGGATAAATTTGAGAAATTAGAAATGTATGATGATGGACTTCATGGAGATGGAATTGCAGGAGATGGCATTTTTGGCGCAACTATTAATGTTGATGCTAGGGATGTACAGTATTATTTTTATGCAGAAAATAATGATGCTGGTGTTTTTTCACCTGAAAGAGCTGAAAAAGAGTTTCATCAATTAGCTGTTGTTGGTGGTCTTGTAATTAATGAAATCATGGCTGGAAATTCTAATTCTGTTGCTGATCAAAATGGTGAATACGATGACTGGGTTGAACTTTACAATGGTAATAATTTTAGCTTAAATCTAAATGGATATTATCTTTCAGATAGTGAGAATGATTTAACTAAATGGTCCTTCCCTAATGTAACAATTGGTGCAAATGATTATCTAGTTATATGGTGTGATACCGCAGGAACAACACAGTCAGGACTACATACGACATATAGACTCTCAGCTGATCAAGAGGAAGTTTATTTAACTAGCCCTACTGGTACTTTAATCGATGCTGTTCACTATGTAAATATGCCTTCCGACCTTGGCTATGCTCGTGTTCCAAATGGATATGGAACTATGCAATATCAACAACACACATTTTTGTCAAATAATCAGCCGTTTACTGCAATTACCAGTGAATTTATTAAATCTAAAATCGAGGTTTTTCCTAATCCGTCAAAAAGTAGTATTACGATTACTGGAACAGAATTTTCATCTTACATTATTAATATAATGGGACAGCAGATCTATTCTTTTAAGGGAGATCAAAAAATTGATATAAGCTCTTGGAATAATGGAGTTTATTTTCTAAAATCAGGTGATAGTGTTGTTAAATTTATAAAAGATTAGATATGAGAGTTGCATTATTTTTAAGTATGGTTCTTTTTATGACATCATGTGATAAAGATCCTGGTGAAGGTGGCACATCAGCTATAAATGGAGAGGTTTACAAGATTTTCACCTTTCAAAATCCTAATACTGGTAATTGGGATACCTCTTATTATCAGTTAGATGCAGGAAAAGATGTTTTTATTATTTACTCAGATAATCAATCAGAAATATATGATGATAAGTTTGAAACTGACTATAATGGTAGATACCATTTTGAATATTTAAGAAATGGAGAGTATACTATTTATACTTACGCAGATAGTTCAGATGCTAGTAATGTCAGATATGATTATCCTGTTTTTAGAAATGTTAAAATAACTTCCAGCAATTCAATTATAACTGCCAAAGACTTTGTTATTGAAAAGAATCAGTAAATGAATGAGATATCAAAAATTACTGCTTCATTCTCTCCTATAAAATTAGCAGAGATGGATAATGTAAAACTAATGAGTAGATCTGACACAAAGTTTGCATTTAAATTTTCTAAACTACCTGAGTTGTTAAATCAAATGATGCCGTTTTATAAAGTCTTAGAAATAAATGGAAAATTTATTCATGATTATAAGTCATTATATTTTGACACTGATGATCGCAAGTTTTATCTTGATCATCATAATGGGAGAGTTAATAGAAATAAAGTTAGATTTAGAGAGTATGTTGGAAGTGATTTAACGTTCTTAGAAATAAAACGTAAAAATAATAAGGGAAAAACAATTAAAAAAAGAATGAAGGTTGACTCAATTAATGATAACCTTTCAGTTAAACAGAAAGAATATATCTATTCAATAATTGGAAGTAATATTATTCTTAATTCTAAGCAGTGGATCAATTTTAGTAGAATTACTTTTGTTCATAAAGTACATAAGGAAAGATTAACAATAGATATTAATCTAAATTTTAAAGAGAAAGATAGAAGAGGAGACTTAAATCAAATAGCTATTGGAGAGGTTAAACAAGAGAGAATGTCTAGACTTTCCGATTTTATGAGAATTGCTAAGGAGTTACATATTTTACCTATTAGGATTAGTAAGTATTGTATGAGTACACTTGAGTTAAATCCTGAGCTAAAACAAAATAGATTTAAAGAAAAAACATTATTTTTAACAAAATTAAAAAATTTATAAATGGAATTATTATTAGTATTACTGAATGGCGGGGTTGAGTTTCTTGGGACACCAATTTTTGATTCTTCTGACTTTTGGAAGTTAATCACTAAAACAGTCTTTAACTTAACAATCATTACAATTATTGTAAGGTATATTTATTATCCAGTAACAAAAAATAAAGATTATCTTTTTACATATTTTTTAATTAGTTTGACTGTTTTTCTACTATGTGTTTTACTTGATAGCGTTAAATTACAGCTTGGATTTGCTCTAGGTCTTTTTGCAATTTTTGGTATTATTCGTTATCGAACAGATCCAATTCCAATTAAGGAAATGACCTATTTATTTTTAGTGATTGGTATTTCTGTGGTTAATGCTTTATCAAATAAGAAAATTAGTCATGCAGAACTTGTATTTGCTAATTTACTGATAGTCTTTGTAACATTTGGAATGGAACGTATTTGGCTTTTAAGACATGAGACAATTAAAAATGTCATTTATGAAAAGATTGAACTCATTGTGCCAGAAAGAAGAGAAGAGTTAATTCAAGATCTCAAGAAAAGAACTGGATTAGATGTGATTAGAGTTGAGGTAAGAAAGATTGACCTCTTAAAGGATGTAGCTAATTTGCGAGTTTTTTATTATGAGGAAGACTCTAAGTAGTATACTTTTAGCTCTATTTTTATCACTATCAGCTCATTCTCAAGAAAACGATTTTCACGCTTGGTATACGCTATCACTAAATAAGAAGCTAGAAAAAAGAACAAACTTGTCTTTCAAAACAGGTTTAAGACTTAGAGAGAACGCTTCTATATATTCAAAGAGATTTTTCGATCTTAAATATAATCGAGATATCAGTAAACGTGTTGCTTTTTCATCTGGTTATCGTTATAATACTAATTGGAATCAAAGATCTGTTACTAGTAATTTACATAGATTTTATTTTGATATAAATTATAAAAATAAGATTATTAAAAGACTAAATTATTCAATAAGAAGTAGATGTCAGCTTCAAGGTGATGATTATTTATATAAACTTTTATTACGTCAAAAGTTCTTAATTAAATATAATATTAAGAAAACTAAACTAACACCAGAGCTTGCTACAGAATATTTTTTAAATACTCAAATTGGAGTAAAGAAATTAAGATCTACGTTTACGTTGTCATATCCAATAAGCAAGAAAATTGATGTTAATTTATCATATCGTATTCAACAAGAGTTTTATGTAAATAATCCCGAAACTCTTTTTATATTTGAAAGCAGAATGATATATAACTTGTAATGAAACAAAAAAAAATACAGTTAAACTTTAAGACAGCTAATTTTTCAGAACTTCAAGAGGTTGATAGAGCGTTAATTTCATGTGCTAAAGAAGCTATTCCTACTGCATATGCTCCTTATTCAGGCTTCTTAGTAGGAGCAAGTATATTACTTGAAAATGGTGAAATTATAAATGGCAGTAATCAAGAAAATGTCGCATACCCATCGGGCTTATGTGCTGAAAGGGTAGCTATATTTTATGTAGGAGCAAAATATCCAAATGTTAAAATACTTACTATTGCAGTAACCGTCTTTTCTAAAAGCTTTAATGTGACAGATGTTATCTCCCCTTGTGGCGCTTGTAGACAAGTTATGGCTGAGTATGAAGACAAACAAGATCAACCTATTAAAGTAATTTTACATTCACCTAATGATACTGTACTTATTTCAGAAAAAGTTAGTGATTTGTTACCATTTATGTTTAAAAGCCCTCATTTAAAGAAGCACTAATATTATATATCTCAGCAAATGGCTATTCTTGAAAATCCTATTGAATATTTGAAAGGAGTTGGTCCTACAAGAGCTGAACTTTTAAAAAAAGAATTAAGTATTTATACATTTAGTGATCTTTTATATCACTTTCCTTTCAGATATATTGATAAGAGCTTAATTTACAATATATGTGATTTGTCAGAAGATTTACCATATATTCAGCTTAGAGGTAAGATTATAAAGTTTGAGGAGAAGGGTAAGTTTAGAAGTAAACGACTAATTGCATATTTTCAAGATGATACAGGAATAATTGAATTAGTATGGTTTAAAGGTGCAAGATGGATAAAATCGGGAATAAAATTAAATTCTGAATATATTGTTTTTGGAAAGCCTTCAGCTTTTAATAATAAATTTAATATTGTTCATCCAGAACTAGATTTATTAGATGATAATGTCAATTTTTCTCCAGGACTGCAAGCAGTTTATCATTCAACTGAATTGCTAAATGCAAAGGGACTTAGTAGTAGGGCAATAAGTAAGTTAGTTATCGCTTTATTACCTCAAATAAAAAATAATTTAGATGAAAATTTATCTCCAGATTTAATTGCTAAATTAAACCTACCATATAGAGAGAAAGCATTTAATGACATCCATTGCCCAAAAGATTCTAAGATGTTAGTTAGGGCTCAAAAGAGATTGAAGTTTGAAGAGTTGTTTTTTTTACAATTGCATTTAATTAAACTAAAACTTACAAGAAATAAAAAATCGAGAGGTTACCCCTTTGAAAGTTTAGGTTGTCATTTTAATGATTTTTATGAAAATCATCTTCCTTTTGAATTGACTAATGCACAAAAGAAAGTATTAAAAGAAATCAGAGTAGATGTTAAGTTGCCTCAACAAATGAATAGGCTTTTACAGGGAGATGTTGGTAGTGGTAAAACTTTAGTTGCGTTACTAAGCATGTTAATGGCTATAGATAATGATTTTCAAGCTTGCCTAATGGCACCAACTGAGATTTTAGCAAAACAACATTTTAATTCAATTTCTATCTACTTAGAGAAAATGAATATTAAAGTTCAGATATTAACTGGATCTTCAAAAACAAAAGAAAGAAGAATATTGCATACTGAATTAGAAGATGGAAAGATAGATTTATTAATAGGAACACATGCGTTATTAGAGGATAAGGTTAAGTTTTCTAATCTAGGTTTAGTTATTATTGATGAGCAACATAGATTTGGAGTCGCTCAGAGAGCTAAACTTTGGAAAAAAAATAAATATCCCCCTCACGTTTTGGTCATGACAGCCACACCAATACCTAGAACTTTATCAATGACACTATATGGAGATTTAGATGTTTCTGTTATTGATGAACTTCCGCCTGGCAGGAAGGAAGTAAAAACCATATGGAAGTCTGATGCATCAAGATTAAGTACAATAAAATTCATGAGAGATCAGATAACAAAAGGTAGACAGATTTATGTGGTATTTCCATTAATAGAAGAGAGTGAAAAATTGGACTATAAGGATTTAATGGAAGGTTACAATCAAATTGTAAGAGAATTTCCACTACCTAAATATCAAGTTAGTGTTGTTCATGGACAAATGAAAGCTGAGGATAAAGAATATGAGATGAACAGATTTGTAAAAGGTGTTACTGATATTATGGTCGCTACAACAGTAATTGAAGTTGGTGTTAATGTTCCAAATGCATCAGTTATGATTATTGAAAGTGCTGAGCGATTTGGTTTATCACAACTTCACCAACTTAGAGGAAGAGTCGGGCGTGGTAGTGAACAGTCTTATTGCATGCTTGTTAGTGGTAATAAAGTTAGTGATGAGGCAAAGAAACGTTTGCAAACAATGGTTGATACAAATGATGGTTTTAGAATTTCTGAAGTTGATTTAGAAATAAGAGGTCCTGGTGATATGATGGGAACTAAACAAAGTGGAATTTTAGATTTTAAGATTGCTAATATTGTAACAGACAATAAAATATTACACTTTGCGCGTAATGAGGCTAAGATCTTGTTAGATGAAGATGAAAATTTAGAAAATGCAGATAATATTAATATAGCTAGATATTACAGGCCTTATGCAAGAGAAAGAAATGGATGGAGTAGAATATCTTAAAAAAATAAGGGTAAGCTACTTATGTCGCACCGCTACAACCTACTACCCTTGCTGCATTCCTGCCCTGGGGGGGTTTGTAAGGAGCTGGTCGCACAAGACTTACCCTCTTTGCAAAAGTAATACATTTTCAAAAATACAAACAAATTATTATCTTCTATTTTTAGTTATCTTTGCTATTAAATAATAATTTTAAAATATGGAGATAAGAAAGTTTGCTATGAACTATGGAACTGTATTAGGCTTAATTCTAGCTCTAATTGCTTCAGTTTTTTGGATGATTGGTATCGAGGAGCGAGAATCAATTATTCCATCTTTAACAAATAATTTATTAATTATAGGTTTCTTATTTTATTCGATTACAAATTATCGAGATAGTATAGGGAATGGATTTATTGCTTATTCTTCTTCTCTTAAATTAGGTACTTCAATTGCTTTCTTTTCATCAGTGATTATGGCTTTTTATACGTTTATGTATATTACATATTTAAATCCTGAAATGTTAGCCAATATATCTGATATGACTGAGCAAACTATTCTGCAAACTAATCCAGAAGTCTCAGAAGAAGAATTAGAGATGGCTTTAGAGATTTCAAGTCAGCTTATGCAACCTCATTTTTTAATGATTATGGGTGTATTAGGTGGTACGTTCATGGGTTTTCTTTTTTCTGCAGTAATTTCTTTTTTTGTAAAAAAAACAGATATTAATAATTTACCATAATGATAGATATATCAGTTATAGTACCTTTATTAAATGAGGAAGAGTCTTTACCTGAGTTATGCTCTTGGATTTCAAAGGTTATGGATTCTAATAAATATTCATATGAATTATTATTGATTGATGATGGAAGTAAAGATAATTCTTGGAATGTAATAGAAGATTTATCTAAAAAAAATCAAAATATAAAAGGTGTTAAGTTTAGAAGAAATTATGGAAAATCTGCTGCATTAAATATTGGTTTCTTAAAAGCAAAAGGAAGCGTTGTTATTACAATGGATGCTGATTTGCAAGATAGTCCTGATGAAATTCCTGAACTATATAATAAAATTATAGTTGATGATTATGATTTAGTTTCTGGTTGGAAACAAAAACGCTTTGATCCATTAACGAAGACTGTACCAACAAAGTTATTTAATTGGGCTGCTAGAAAAGCATCTGGAATATATTTACATGATTTTAATTGTGGACTCAAATCTTACAAAAATTCTGTTGTTAAATCAATTGAAGTGCATGGTGAGATGCATCGATATATACCGTTTCTAGCAAAGTGGGCAGGTTTTACAAAGATTTCTGAAAAAGTAGTTAGTCATCAAAGTAGAAAGTATGGTGTAACAAAATTTGGTTTAGAAAGGTTTATGAATGGATTTTTAGACCTTTTAACAATAACTTTTGTTAGTAGATTTAGAAAGAAGCCTATGCACTTCTTTGGTGTATTTGGTTTAATTATGTTTACTCTAGGGTTTTTATTGTTTGCATATATAGGTGGTGCTAAATTATATTTTATTATTAATGATTTGCCTGCTACAAATATTGCAGATATTTCTGGTTTCTATATAGCATTATCGTCAATGATTATCGGTGTTCAATTGTTTCTAGCTGGATTTATTGCTGAATTAATTTCAAGAAATTCACATGACAGAAATAATTATCAGGTAGAAAAAGAAACTTAAATTTTGACTAATAAAAAGATCATTATTATTGGGCCTGCTTTCCCTTTAAGAGGGGGTATTGCAAATTTCAATAATGCATTAGCAAAAACATATCATCAAAGAGGAGATGATGTCACTATTTTTTCGTTTTCCTTACAATATCCAGCATTTTTGTTTCCAGGCACCACACAATATGAAGAAGGTGATCCACCAAGAAATATTAAGATAAGATCTGAAATTAACTCGATAAATCCCTTTAATTGGCTTTCTGTTTCTAAAAAAATCAATAAATTACAACCTGATGTTGTAATCATCAGATATTGGTTGCCATTCATGGCTCCATGCCTTGGGATTATTTCAAGGCTATTAAATAAAAAAATTAAAATATTATCAATTACAGATAATGTAATACCACACGAGAAGCGTTTCTTAGATAAAGATCTTACTAATTTTTTTATATCTAGTTGTGATGGGTTTGTTACATTATCTAAATCTGTTTTGAATGAACTTTCTTTATTTACTAATAATGCTAATAAAAAGTTTCTTCCTCACCCAATATATGACATCTATGGCTCTAAGATATCTAAATTAGATGCTCTAAAAAATTTAGAGTTGTCATCTAACAATAAACATTTATTGTTTTTCGGTTTTATTCGAAAGTATAAAGGTTTAGATTTAATACTTAAAGCAATTTCAGATAAGAGAGTTAGAAATTTAGGAATTAAGTTAATCATTGCTGGAGAATTTTATGATAATAAAGAATACTACTTGAAAATGATTAAATCCTTAGGAATTCGTGATAATATAATTTTGCATGACCAATTTATTAATGTGAATAAAGTAAAAAATTATTTCTGCGCTGTAGATATGGTTGCTCAAACATACTTGTCTGCTACACAAAGCGGTGTCACTCAAATTGCTTATAGTTTTGATAAACCTATGTTAGTTACTAATGTAGGAGGTTTGTCAGAAATAGTAGAACATAATAAAGTTGGTTATGTCACTAGCAAAGATCCTTCTGAAATCGCAGATTCAATACTTGATTTCTACAATAATAATCGTGAATCATTTTTTATAAAAAATACGAGGAAAGCTAAGAAAAATTTTAGTTGGGAATCTTTTGTTGAAGGTGTCGATACACTGATAGAAAAAGTGAGGAAGTAAACTCTAATTTTTAGCTTATATTTGTAAAAAAAACATGAAACATCTGACATTGCTTTTACTGTTGTTTCCTTTCCTTACTTTATCTCAGGATATCAATAATGTTGATATTAATGGATATAAGCAAGGTAAATGGCTTAAAAAACATAATAATGGTAATATTAAATACAAGGGTCAATTTACTGATGACAAACCATTTGGATTATTTTATTATTTTTATGAAAATGGAAAGTTAAAAGCTGAAAAGAAATTCTTTCATAATGGACAAGCTGCATCTACCCATTTCTATGATAAATCAGGGAATTTAAAATCTTCAGGAATTTATGTAAATGAGTTAAAGGATAGTACGTGGAATTATTACAATTCGGATAGTATAATTATTATGTCTGAACAGTATAATAAAGGTCTTTTAAATGGCTTTACTAAAACCTATTATTATGATGGATCAATATTTGAAATAAAATCTTGGCTTGATAATAATCTTGATGGCCCTTGGAAACAATTTTTTATTGATGGGTCTATTCAAATGGAAAGTTCATTTAAAAATAATGAAAGAAATGGGAATCATATATCATATCATCCTAATGGTAAGATATATTTTCAAGGATTGTATAAGGAAGATATAAAGTCTGGTGTATGGGAATATTTTAACAGTGATGGAGTCATTGATACTTTAATTAATTATAATGAGTAAAGGGAAAGTTTTAATGGCTATGAGCGGTGGTATTGATAGTACAATGGCATCATTAATTTTACATGAACAAGGCTACGAAGTTATTGGTTTGACAATGAAAACCTGGGACTATGAAAGTTCTGGTGGTAACAAAAAAGAGACTGGTTGTTGTAGTCTGGATTCAATAAATGATGCCAGACAACTAGCTGTGGATTGTGGTTTTCCTCATACTGTTCTTGATATTCGAGAAGAGTTTGGAGATTTTATTATTGATAATTTTGTAGATGAATACATTGCAGGTCGAACTCCTAATCCTTGTGTTTTATGCAATACACATATTAAATGGGAAGCTCTTTTAAAACGTGCAGATATGCTAAAATGTGATTATATCGCTACTGGTCATTATGCTCAGATTAGACAAGAGAATGGAAGATATATTGTCTCAAAAGGAATAGATGATAATAAGGACCAATCTTATGTCTTGTGGGGTGTTAAGCAAGAATGCTTAAAAAGAACTTTATTTCCAATGGGTAAGTATCATAAAAGCGATATAAAAAAAATGGCATACGACAGAGGTTATAAAGCACTAGCTGAAAAAAATGAAAGTTATGAGATTTGTTTTATACCAGATAATGACTATAGAAGTTTTCTTAAAAGAAGAGTTGATGGTTTAGAAGAAAGAGTAAAGGGTGGGAATTTTGTTAATACTAAGGGTGAAGTAATAGGAACACATGAAGGTTACCCGTTTTATACTATTGGACAAAGGAGAATTGGCGTATCACTGGGTGATGATCCAACTTATGTTATTGAGATAAATCCATCAAAAAATATAATTGTTGTTGGAAAAAAAGAAGATTTGCAGAAACAAGAAATGTTTATTAAAAGTGTTAATTACTCTAAATATTCAGATATAAAAGATGGAATGATATGTTTAGTCAAAGTTAGATATAAGCATAAAGGAGAATTAGCAACTATTACAAATGATGGTGATAATTTAAAGGTACTCTTCCATAAAAAAGTAGAAGGTATTGCACCTGGTCAATCTGCAGCTATTTATGAGGGTGAAGATTTAATAGCTGGAGGATTTATTATGAAAAAATGATAGATTTCCAAAATATTCATTACTCTGATACTAATAGCTTTTCTGAATTTATTCTTGATTATCTTAATGGTGATTTTAAAGATAGTCTATATAGTAAATCACAAAAAATTGAAGGATTTGAGAAACAAATATTTGAAAAAAGTAATCATTTTATTGATAGAAAATTATTAGTAGATGTCTTGTATTCTCAAAATAAAAATTTTAATCTTTCTAAAAAATCAAGCGATAATATTCAATCTTTAAATCAAGAATCTTCTTTCACAGTCACAACTGGTCATCAGCTTTGTTTGTTTACAGGACCACTTTATTTTATTTATAAAATTATTTCTACAATTAACTTATGTGATCAATTAAATTCAAAGTACAATTCGAAAAATTTTGTTCCTGTTTATTGGATGGCAAGTGAGGATCACGATTTCAATGAAATTAATCACATTAATTTATTTGGTAAAAAAATAATTTGGGATAGTAAGCAAAATGGAGCTGTAGGTAAGATGAAGCTAGATGGATTGGAAAAACTTGTTTCGGAAGTTAAATCTGTTTTAGGAGATGATGATAGATCTCAGAAATTAATTAACCTTATCAAGTCATCTTATATAAATTCAAAAAATCTTGCTGATTCAACTAGATCATTTGTACTAGAGCTTTTTGGTAAGTATGGATTAGTTGTCATTGATGGAGACTCCTTAGATCTTAAGAAAAGATTGATTCCTTTAATAAAAAAAGATGTCTTGCAAAAAGGTTTTTTTGATGCTATAACAAAATCAACTGCAGATTTTACTAAGAAGTATAAACAACAAGCATTTGTTAGAGATATTAATTTCTTTAAGTTATCTCAAAACAAAAGAGAACGAATAACCGAAGGCATTTCTGAGAGAGAAATAGATATTGCTCCTCATGCATTTAGCCCAAATGTATTTTTAAGACCACTTTATCAAGAATTAATTTTGCCAAATATTGCTTATGTTGGAGGAGGTGCTGAATTGACATATTGGATGCAACTTAAATTGGCATTTATTAAAGAAAAAATACCATTTCCTATTCTTGTTTTAAGAAATTCAGCATTAATAGTTACAAAAAAACAATCTCAAAAGATTAATAGGTTAGGTTTTGAGATACGTGATTTCTTTCAATCTGAAGAAGCCATTAAAAAAACTTTTATTATTTATAATTCTAAAAAGAAGTTGAGTGTTGATAATGAAATTAAAAGTCTTAGTTTGATTTATAAGAACCTTAAAGATAAGACTGATAATGAAAGTATGAAAAGTAGTATAAATGCGTTACTACATAAGCACATTATGTCAATTGAAGATTTACATAAAAAGTTGGTTAGACTTGAAAAAAAACAAAATGAAAGTTCTCTTGGGCAAATTACAAATTTGAAGAAATCGCTCTTCCCAAATAAAATGTTACAAGAACGGCATAATAATTTTATTGAATATTATTTTAAATATGGGGATAACTTTATTGAAACATTAAAAGAGAAATTTGACCCATTAAATCCCAATTTTGTAATTTTAACTTTTTAAAATTAAACATATCAAATGGAGCATGAGAAAATATTAATTTTAGATTTTGGTTCTCAATATACACAGTTAATTGCTAGAAGAGTAAGAGAATTAAATATTTATTCTGAAATTCATCCTTATAATAATATTCCTGAAATAGATGGTAGTTGGAAAGCAGTTATACTTTCAGGTTCTCCTCATTCTGTAAGAGATAAAAATGCCCCTATGCCTAACCTGAAAGAAATCAAAGGCAAACTACCTTTACTTGGA
The DNA here is from genome assembly GCA_018652335.1 of Flavobacteriales bacterium. Taxonomy (GTDB): domain Bacteria; phylum Bacteroidota; class Bacteroidia; order Flavobacteriales; family BACL11. Next base: position 50 of record JABICI010000110.1, on the reverse strand, counting down.
ATATGTTTTGGGGCTCAACATTTAGTACATGAATTTGGAGGTGAAGTTTT
>JABICI010000087.1 GCA_018652335.1 Flavobacteriales bacterium | reverse complement strand
TATATTAATATCGATGGTGGGAATCAAGAATATATTTGGTCTGTTTGGACAGAGTGTGCAGAAAATCCTGTCTATCCTCAAGGAGGGACTTGGATATATGACAGAGCGGGCTGGTGTCCTGGTCAAGCCTCAGATCTAATAGAAAATGAGATAACATCTTTAGTAAATCCTGGTCAAATTCATTCAATTGACTACGGAGTAACGAATGCTACAGGTACTTCAAATTATTGGGTAAGTAACCAATTAGTAAGCTATAAAAATCCAAATCATAGTATTGATGCTGCTGTAGTTGAAATTTTATCTCCAACAGATAAAATTAAGTACTTACGAAAAAATCCGCTTTGTTCTAAGCCTAAGATTGTAATACAAAATACAGGATCAACAACATTAACATCATTACAGATTGATTATTGGATAAATAATAATACCATACAAGAAACATTTGTTTGGACTGGGAATCTTGAGTTTTTAGAAAAAGAAGTGGTAGCACTTCCTGACCCCAATTCACTTTGGAATAATCTAACACCAAATGAAAATACATTTAATGTGCATATTATATCTCCAAATAATTCATCTGATGAATATTTTTTCAATAATAGTATTAATTCAAAATTTGAATCTGCACCTGTATATCCACCTACATTCTCACTATGGTTTCAAACAAATAGTGGTGTTATAAATACATTAAGTCAAGTATCAGAATCATCCTGGGAGTTTATTGATAATAATGGAGTACAAATATACAGCAGTGGAGATCTTATCGCTAACACACAATACAGAGATACCTTAACATTTGATGAAGGGTGCTATATATTTAAGGTAACAGATACAGATGATGACGGAATTGATTTTTGGGCTAACAATGACGGTGGTGGAATGGCACGATTTCGAGAAATAGGAGCTAGTTGGATTAAATCATTTGAAGGGGATTTTGGAAGATCAATACATCATGAATTTAGAATTGAAAATACTCTTTCAAATACTAATATAGATAAAAAAAATATTACTATTTTCCCTAATCCAACTTCAGATTATATTTTTATTTATGGTAATTTGAAAAATTCATCTAAAATTCATTTAACTAATAATCTTGGAAAAATTGTAAAGACGATAGATGTAAACAAAGACCATTCAACTCAAAAAATTGATCTTTCGAAACTATCAAAAGGTATCTATGTGCTGTCAATTGACAATGAGCAATTAATTAAAAAAATAGTGATTCATTAAATGAAATATTGTAACTCTTTAAATAAATATTCTAGATTCAAGACAAGGGAGGTGAAAGTTGGAAATATCACCATTGGAGGTAATCAACCTATACGAATTCAGTCAATGACTACCACAAATACAATGGATACCATCGATACTGTTGAAGAATCCATTAGAATGATAAAAGCTGGATGTGAGCTTGTTAGAATCACAGCTCCAAGTAAAAAAGAGGCTCACAATCTTCAGAATATAAAAGAAGAACTGAAAAAGAGAGGTTATAACACCCCCTTGATTGCTGATATACATTACACGCCAAACGCTGCAGAGATTGCAGCAAAGATAGTTGAGAAAGTAAGAGTAAACCCAGGTAATTATGCCGACAAAAAAAAGTTTGAAAATATTACATATACTAATGAAAGTTATGATGCTGAAATTGTTAGAATTAAAGAAAAATTTCTGCCACTAGTAAAAATATGTAAGACGTATGGAACAGCTATGAGGATTGGAACAAATCATGGGTCTTTGTCAGATCGGATTTTAAGTAGATATGGAGATACTCCAAAGGGAATGGTAGAATCAGCAATGGAGTTTTTACGAATATGTAGAGAAGAAGATTATCATAATATCATTCTTTCTATGAAAGCTTCAAATACAAGAGTTATGGTTCAAGCTTATCGTCTTTTAGTTGCTGAAATGATAAAAGAGAAAATGAACTATCCCTTGCACTTAGGAGTAACAGAGGCAGGGGAAGGAGAAGATGGTAGAATTAAATCAGCTGTCGGAATAGGAGCTTTACTAGCAGATGGAATAGGAGATACAATTAGAGTTTCATTAACAGAAGCTCCTGAGTTTGAAATTCCAGTTGCACAAAATTTACTGAAACATTTTGAAGGGATTGAGGAACATGATTCTATTCAAAAAATAACAAAAAACCCGCTACATTCTTTTGACTATAAAAGAAGAAAAACAAATGAAGTACTAAATATTGGTGGAGGAAATGTCCCTATTGTAATGGCAGATTTTTGCTTAAAAGAAAAAATTACTGCTGCATCTTTTTTTGCTGTGGGATCTAATTATTCGGTCCCATTGGATAAATGGAACCTTACTGATATGGCAGCCGATTATGTTTTTGTAGGCAACCATGATTTGAATTTTGAAGTACCGGGCACTTTAGGGGTTATTTATAACTATAAAAAATGGATAGTGCATAGAAAAGGATATCCATTTTTAACAATAAATGACTATTTGGATGAGGGGGAGATTTCTGAGAAACTGAATATCGTTTATGTTTGTCTCTCGGATTTATGTGAAGAGCTATTTTCGAGATTAAAAACTGATAATACAGCTGTTTTGATGATAGATACTTATAATGAAAATGGGACTGCCGAGCAAAGGAAACTCTTTACAGAACTAATGAACAACGGAATTAAAACTCCAGTGATTATCGGTAGAGCTTATGGAAATTTATCAGAAGAACAATTACAACTTTCAGCAAGTTCTGATTTAGGAGCTTTACTTTTGGATGGATTAGGAGATGGTATCTTTATTGCTGCAGAGAATTGCGGTTCTTATCAATCTATAAACTCACTAGCTTTTGGTATACTGCAAGCTAGTAGAACACGCATATCAAAAACAGAATATATCTCATGTCCATCTTGCGGAAGAACACTTTTTGACTTACAAGAAACAACAGCCAAAATTCGTAAAGAAACTGATCATTTAAAAGGTATAAAGATTGGTATTATGGGCTGTATTGTTAACGGTCCAGGAGAAATGGCTGATGCAGATTACGGATATGTTGGTACAGGCAAAGGGAAAATTACTTTATATAAAGAACAAGAGGTTGTAGAAAAAAACATAGCTGAAGATAAAGCTGTTACCTCTTTAATTAATTTAATAAAAAAATATGGTGATTGGGTAGAAAAATCTAATTAATCTTAATTTTACTTGCGACTTCTTTAGCTCTTTCAACTAATATTTTTGTATCCATTGTCCCATATGCAAGAGCAACTCCCATTCTTCTGTAAATTTTAGTTTCAGGCTTACCAAAAAGCTTGAAATCTGTATTAGCAAAATTTGCTGCTAAATCAAGACCTGTTATATTTGGTTGTTTATCGCTTTCATCACTTGATAGAATAACAGCTGATGCACCATTTCTAATAAGAGGAATATCTAAAACCGGAAGTCCTAATATAGCACGTGCATGTAGTTCGAATTCTGAAAAATTTTGAGTTCCAGCCAGAGTAACCATACCTGTGTCATGTGGCCTTGGAGAGAGTTCTGAAAAGTAAACTCCTGATTTAGAGATAAAAAATTCTACCCCCCAAATACCACTTCCCCCTAGTGATTTGGTAATTTTTTTTGCCATTTCTTGGGCTATTTTTAAATCTATAGCATTCATATTTATTGGCTGCCAACTTTCCTGATAATCACCTCTTTCTTGCCTATGACCAATAGCTGGACAAAACAGCGTGTGTCCGTTATTTTGAGTTAATGTAAGTAATGTAATTTCAAAGTCAAAATCAATGAATGCTTCAACAATTACCTCGACTAAATCTCCTCTTGAACCTGAAATAGCTAATTCCCAAGCTTGAATTATATCTTCTTCCTTCTTAATAATAGACTGCCCTTTTCCAGAGCTTGACATTAATGGCTTTACAACGCAGGGCATTCCTATTAAATGAACGCTTTCTTTTAACTGTTCATAGCATTTTGCGTATTTATATTTTGCAGTTTGAATCTCTAAATCAATTGCAGCTAAATCTCTTATTGCCTTTCGATTCATTGTGTAATTTGCTGCTTTGGCTGAAGGTATAACAGTTATACCTGATTTTTCATAATCATAAAACCTTTCTGTTCTAATGCTCTCGATTTCAGGAACTATAAAGTCAGGTTTATGCTTTTCAACGATTTTATCTAACGCTTCTCCGTCTAACATATTAATTACTTCAAATTCATGAGCTACTTGCATAGCAGGAGCATTTTTATAGCTATCAACAGCAATAATATATTGACCTAATCTTTGTAATGCAATTACTACTTCTTTACCTAGCTCTCCTGATCCTAATAAAAGAATTTTTTTCATCTTACTTTTCCCAAAGATTTTTTGGATATACTCCTTTTGAGATACACTTATTTATTTCTGAAATAGCCATTGGCTTATCTTCCTTGTAAGTAACTCCGAACCAATTATCTGTTGTTGGAATTACACGTACTTTCATATCACCACTTTCAATTAAATCAGTAATAATGTTTGGAATATAATACTCAGCTGTGGAGCTATCAGAATTAACTCTCATAAACTCATGTAGTCCTTTTTCTATTTTAAGAAAAATAGATGGATGAAATCCCCAGTAATTCATAGAAACATTAGCATCCTTATCAAGTTCCCCTTCTGGCAAATTTTCACCAATATTATACTTAATAACATTATTTTGAGTTGCAATTTTTGTTCTTTCAATTACCTCAACTAAATTATGATTATTATCAATTTCACATACCCCTCGGTTTACAGTTCCATGCTCTGAAAGGGTATTACTTAAAGTATAACCAATCATTGACATTATAGAAGAAGAACACTCATTTGTTAAGAAATCGTAGATTAATTTGTAAGATTCAGCACCATAATAATCATCAGCATTAATAACAGCAAACGGTTCTTTAATAACATCTTTAGCAACCAAAACAGCATGAGAGGTTCCCCATGGTTTTTTACGCTCAACAGTTGATATCCCCGCTACATTAAGATTTACTTCCTGATAAACATATTCAATATTTATTTTATCCGAAAATTTATCAAATCTTGATCTAAAGGCTGTATCAAACTCCTTACGTATAACAAATACAATTTTACCAAATCCGGCATTAATTGCATCAAATATTGAATATTCAATTATTGGCTCTTCATTTGGACCTATACCATCAATCTGCTTTAAACCTCCATAACGGCTACCCATACCTGCTGCTAATATTAATAATGCTGGCTTCATATTTTATTTTTTATATTAATTAATTTGGCAATATATTTACCTAAAATATCAAATTCTAAATTAACTATATCACCTTTTTTTATCAAATATAAGTTAGTATGATCCCATGTATAGGGTATGATAGCAACTTTAAAAGAATTTATTTCTGAACTAACTACGGTTAAGCTGATACCGTTTACACAAATTGAGCCTTTTTCTACAGTAATATTTTCGGATTTTTCATATCTAAAACAAAGTACATAAGAACCAGTCTCTTCAGTTATGTCAACACATTCAGCAATTTGGTCAACATGTCCTTGAACAATATGGCCATCTACTCTATCTCCCATCTTCATACTTCTCTCAATATTTACCTTACTTCCCTTTACTAGATAGCCTAGATTACTTTTTTGTAAGGTTTCTTTTATTGCTGTAACTGTATAAATGTTAGATTCAATATCAACAACAGTAAGACAGACACCGTTATGAGATACAGATTGGTCTATCTTTAATTCACTAGTAAAGCTTGAACACAATTCTATATGAAGATTTGTCCCATCTTTTTTTACAGAAACAACCTCAGCCAAATCTTCAATAATACCGGTAAACATAAATTAATAATTTATTATTTGTTCAACCATATTTGGCATTTCTCTTTCTAAATATAATTGATCTCTAAGTTTAGGTGAAAATCCAGACTCACGTATACATTCTTGAATACTTTCTGCAGTGAATCTGTGTGGTGCTCCGGCTGCTGAGACAACATTCTCTTCAATCATAATTGAACCCATATCATTAGCTCCACCGTGAAGAGAAATTTGTGCAGTTTCTGCTCCTACAGTTAGCCAAGAAGTCTGAATGTTCTTAATATTTGGAAGCATTATTCTGCTTATTGCTACCATTCTTAAATATTCATCAGAAGTTACATTATTGTTTATTCCTTTGACTCTTTGCAGTAATGTGCCGTCATCCATAAATGGCCAAGCAATAAAGGCTAAAAAACCATTTGCATTATCAGGCTTAAGCGCCTGAACATCTCTTATTCTAACTAAGTGGTCAAATCTCTCCTCGATTGTTTCAATATGACCAAACATCATAGTTGCTGAGGTTGTTAAATCTATTGAATGAGCTACTTTCATTATTTCAAGCCACTCATGACCTGAACACTTACCTTTAGAAATTAACCTTCTCACTCTATCACTTAATATTTCAGCTCCTGCACCTGGCATACTATCCATCCCTGCTTCTTTTAACCTAGTCAGTACTTCTAAATGAGATAGCTTACCAATTTTACATATATGTGCAACTTCTGGCGGACCAAGTGCATGTAACCTAATCTCTGGGTATAAAGATTTTAACTTCTTAAATAAATCTGTATAATAATCTATACCTAAATCAGGATGATGACCACCTTGTAGTAGTAATTGATCGCCTCCATACTTAATTGTTTCTTCAATTTTAAGCTTATATGTTTCAAGATTTGTAATATACACTTCATCATGCTTTGGATGGCGAAAGAAATTACAAAACTTACAATTTGCTGTACAAGCATTAGTTGTGTTAACATTTCTATCAATCTGCCAAGTAACATAATCACCAGGAACTTGCATTTTTCTAAGTTCATGAGCAACAAACATTAACTCTGCCGTTGGAATATTTTCAAATAAAAATTGTCCTTCTTCCGCTGATAAAAATTCTTTTTTTAAAGCTCTGTCAAGCAATTGTTTTCTATCCATTAATTTACTTATTTTTGAATGCTCAAAATTACACATTTTATATGAAGACTCTATTAAAAAAGAAAACAACAATTTCAGAAAAAGATAATCTAATTATTCTATGTAACTTAAATGCTGATTTATCTTTCAAATTTCTATCAAAGCCTGAGTTAGAATTTATTAAACAAGAACAAAAAAAACAAAAGGAGATTGTTGAAATTAATCAATTTAAAAGATTGATATTTATAGTGTCCCCCAAAAAAGAAGTAGATAACAATAAATATGCTGAAAATTGTAGATTAATTGGTGATAGATTAACAGAAAAATTAAAAACTAAGAAATCAGTTCTAATTTTAGATGAAAAAAAGAATCAGAAAGAAGTATTACTAATTGCTGAAGGCATGGCTCTCTCTAATTATACTTTTACTAAACACAAAACAGATCCTAAACCAAATAATTTAAAATTTATTTTCTTATGTAATGAGTCAAATCCAAAACAAATTGCTGAAATTCAGAATATTATTAATGCTGTTTACACAACAAGAGATTTGATAAATGAGCCATTTTCCCATTTAACTGCAAAGAACTTAGCAGATAAGGCTTTAAATTTGGGTAATAAATTCAAGGTTAAAACTTCTATACTTGATAAAAAGCAAATAGAATCATTAAAGATGGGAGGACTACTTGCTGTCAATAAAGGATCAATCGATGATCCCACATTTACAATTATGGAATGGAAGCCAAAAAAATTCACAAATCAAAAACCTATTGTTCTTGTAGGAAAAGGAATTGTCTATGATACAGGTGGTCTTAGTCTAAAACCTACAGCAAACTCTATGGATTTAATGAAAATTGATATGGGGGGTGCTGGAACAGTAATTGGTGCCATGCAAGCTATTTCATCTAATAAATTACCTGTACATGTAATAGCATTACTACCTGCTACTGATAATAGACCTTCAGGCAATGCATACGCACCTGGAGATGTTATTACTATGCATGATGGGACAACAGTTGAAGTTTTAAATACAGATGCAGAGGGTCGTTTAATTCTTGCTGATGCACTTAGCTTTGCAAAAAAATATAAACCTAAATTAGTAATCGATTTAGCTACTTTAACAGGGGCAGCCGTTGCTGCAATAGGGCATTATGGTTTTGTTAGTATGCATGAAAATGCAAATGATGAGCATAAAAAATTAAAAGAAGTTGGAGATAATGTTCATGAACGATTAGCAGAATTTCCCTTTTGGTCTGATTATGATGAACTTATAAAATCTGATATTGCTGATATAAAAAATCTTGGCGGGCCATACGGTGGAGCTATTACTGCTGGTAAATTTCTAGCTCATTTTGCTGATTTTCCATTTATTCATATTGATTTACCTGGAGTATACTCCAAATCAAAATATGGATACAGAGGAAAAGGGGCAACAGGAATGGGGGTTAGACTGCTTTACCATTTCATAAAAAATCATATATAATGTCAAAAATTAAAGTAGGTATTTCAATAGGAGATTTAAATGGCATTGGACTTGAAATAATAATCAAAACATTTAAAGATGCTAGAATGATGGAATTTTGTACCCCAATAGTCTATGGATCAAGTAAGGTTGCATCAATAAATAAAAAGCACTTAGAAATGCTAGACTTTAATTTTAATATCATTGAAAAGTTTGAAAACTTAAAACATAATAAAGTTAATCTCTTAAATATTTGGAATGACGATATTGATATTCATTTTGGTAAATCCACAATAAACTCTGGAGAAAAAGCATTTGAATCACTAAAAAAAGCAACTGAAGCATTAAAAAATAAACAGATTGATGTTTTAGTAACTGCTCCAATTAATAAAGCTTCTATAAAAGAAAAAGTAAGTGGCTTCATTGGTCACACTGAATTTCTTGAAGGCAATTTCGATGGTGAATCTTTAATGATAATGATAAGTGAAAAAATGAAGATAGCTTTTTTAACAGGGCATATTGCATTAGAAAATGTTAAAAAATTTGTAACAATTGATAGTTTGATAGCTAAAACCAAAAAATTACAAAATTCTCTCATTAAAGATTTTGGAATAAGATCTCCTAAAATCGCTATTTTGGGACTAAACCCTCATGCAGGTGAAAATGGATTATTAGGAAAAGAGGAAATTGAATTCATTGTTCCTGCCATAAAGCTATTAAAAGAAGAAAAAATACTTGCTTTTGGGCCTTATCCAGCTGATAGTTTTTTTACTTCAAAAAATTTAGGGAACTTTGATGGCATACTTTCGATGTATCATGATCAAGGGTTAACAGCATTTAAAACTCTATCATTTTCTGATGGTGTTAACTTTACAGCTGGTTTAAATATAGTTAGGACATCACCTGTTCATGGCACTGCATATGAAATAGCTGGCAAAGGGGTGGCAGATGAAACATCATTTAGAGAGGCTATCTTTTTAGGCTGTAACATACATAAAAAAAGAATCGAGTTTGATCTATTAAATAAGAATCCGCTAGCCTTCAATAGTAAAAGAGAGCCAAACAGAGCTAAATAATAATAAATTTATATATTTGCAGCCCTTATAAAATTCATCAGAATGAATATTTTTACAATAAAATTAGGCTCAATAACTAATGGTAAAAATTTATTCTCATATGTAATTAAGGACCAGTTCTTTGAAGAGTTTGAATTTACAGAAGTTAAATATGCAGATATTTCCGTTAAGGTCTTAATAAATAAAGACAGTGAAAAACTTTCACTTAACTTAATTATTAGTGGTCAATTAAACCAAATACCATGCGACATTTGTACTGACAATATTTCTGTAAATATCATGGGAGAAACAAATATTATTATAAAAAAAACTGACAATGATTTAATTTCAACTGACGAAATATTGTACATCAAATCAAGTGAAAATAAATTAAATATAAAACAATTAATCTTTGAATCAATAATTTTAAATGTACCTAAAATACGTAAACATCCATTAGATACAAATGGCAAAATTACATGTAATAAAGAAATGGTTGATTTAGTAAAAAAATATACCCAAGTAACAAAAAAAGCATCTGACCCAAGGTGGGATGCATTAAAAAATTTAATTAAATAGTAAAAGAAAGAATATGGCACATCCTAAAAGAAAGATTTCTAAGACTAGAAGAGACAAGAGAAGAACGCATTATAAAGCAAGTACTCAAACGATTAAAATTTGTCAAGAAACTGGCGAACCTCATTTATACCATCATGCACATGAACATGAAGGTAAACTATACTATAGAGGAAAATTAGTTACTGAAATTGCTCCTAAATAGATTTTTGTAGTTTTATCTTTAATAAAAGCTAAGATCTAACAATGAAAATTGGTGTAGATATCATGGGAGGAGATTATGCTCCTCAAAAAACTGTCCAGGGTGCAATTCTTGCACTTAACGAAATATCTAATAATACTAAGCTAGTACTATTCGGAAATCAAATAGAAATTATAGCAGAGCTAAATGCAAATAATATTGATGCAGAAAAATTTGAAATTATAAATTGCACAGAAATTATTAATATGGGTGAACATCCAACTAAAGCTTTTAGAGCAAAACCAAATTCTAGTATAGCAAAAGGTTTTGAGTATCTGTCTAAGGGGTATATAGATGGATTTGCATCCGCTGGTAACACTGGAGCGATGTTTGTTGGAGGGTACTACTCTGTTAAAACTATTCCTGGTGTTCTAAGACCGCCACTTTCTACAGTGCTTCCTAGAGAAGATGGCGGAATTACAGTTTTACTTGATGTTGGTGCAAACGCTGATTGCAAACCCGATGTATTATATCAGTTTGGATTATTAGGAGCCTTATTTTCAGAGCATGTTTGTGAAGTGAAGAAGCCAAAAGTTAGTTTGCTAAATTTAGGCGAAGAAAAATCAAAAGGAAATCTTCTAACTCAAGCTACATATTTATTAATGAATGATAATCCGGATTTTAATTTCGTTGGGAATTGTGAAGGGAGAGATATCTTTAGCTCAAATACTGATGTGATAGTATGTGATGGATTTACTGGAAATATAGTTTTAAAAGAAGCTGAAGGAATATATTCAATAATGAAAAAAAGGAACCTTTTAGATGATTTTTTTAAAAGATTCAATTATGAAGATTATGGTGGAACTCCAATTTTAGGATTAAATAAAACAGTTATAATCGGACACGGGATATCAAATGAAAATGCAATTAAAAATATGATACTTCTCACAAAAAATGTAGTGAAAGCAGATTTAGTAAGTAAAATTAAAAATAATCTTAATTAATGAAAAAAATTACGGCAGCAATTACTGGAATACATGCATATGTTCCTGATTATATTTTAACAAATAAAGAGCTTGAAAAAATAGTTGATACTAACGATGAATGGATTACTTCAAGAACAGGAATCAAAGAACGTAGAATTCTTAAGGGGGAAGGAAAAGGGGCTTCTGTTTTAGGAGTTAATGCTGTTAATGGGCTGTTAAACAAAACTAATATTAATGCAGTTGATATTGATTTAATTATTTGTGCTACTGCGACCCCAGATATGCTTTTTCCTTCAACCGCATGTATTATTGCGGATAAAGTTGGTGCATCAAATGCATTTGCTTACGATTTAATGGCTGCTTGTTCAGGATTTCTATTTGCTTTATCAACAGCATCAAAATTTATTGAAACAGGAACGTATAAAAAAATAATTGTAGTTGGAGCAGATAAAATGTCATCAATTGTAGACTATACGGACAGAGCAACGTGTATAATTTTTGGAGATGGCGCCGGTGCTGTAATGCTCGAGCCCTCATTAGAAGGTAATGGAATACAAGATTCAATCTTAAAAAGTGATGGCTCTGGAAGTGAATTTTTACATATGAAAGCTGGTGGATCTGCATTGCCTGCAAGTCATGAAACTATTGAAGCTAGAAAACATTTTGTTTTTCAAGAAGGACAATCAGTTTTTAAGGCTGCCGTAACTTCTATGGCAGATGTTTCAGAAGAAATTATGAAGCGAAATAATTTAACTTCAAAAGATGTAGCATGGTTAGTCCCTCATCAAGCAAATCAAAGAATTATTGATGCAACAGCAAGAAGAATGGGAGTGGGAAATGAAAAAGTTATGCTCAATATTGAAAGATATGGGAATACAACAAATGGGACAATTCCTCTGTGTCTTTGGGAGTGGGAGAATAAATTAAAAAAAGGAGATAATTTGATTCTTGCAGCATTTGGCGGAGGGTTCACTTGGGGATCAATATATTTGAAATGGGCCTACGATTCAAATAAATAATTACTTTTGTACTTAAAATTAATAATAAACTATAGACAATGAATCTGAAAGACATTCAAGAATTGATAAAGTTCGTTGCTAAATCAGGTGCAACTGACGTTAATTTAGAAATAGATAATATTAAAATATCTATTAAGTCTCCTCCTAAAAAAAGAAGAGGTGAAGATGAGGAATTAAAAACCGTAATTCATGAAGCTCCAGCGCAACTAATTGCTACACAACCACCTGTTGTTCAAGCTCCCCCTGTTGCAAAAGAATCAACAGAAAAAGAATCAAATTATATTACTGTAAAAGCATCAATGATTGGAACATTTTATAGATCATCATCTCCGGAAAGCTCACCTTTTGTAAATGTTGGAGACACAATAAAAGCAGGCGATACAATTTGTATAATAGAAGCTATGAAACTATTTAATGAAATTGAATCTGAAATCTCTGGTAAAATAATCAAGGTTCTTGTTGATGATACTACTCCAATTGAATTTGATCAACCACTTTTTTTAGTAGATCCTTCTTAAAAAAATATATTAAGAGACATGTTTAATAAAATTTTAATTGCCAATAGAGGCGAAATTGCATTACGAATAATTAGGACTTGCAAAGAAATGGGTATTAAAACTGTTGCTGTTTACTCAAAAGCAGACGCTTCAAGCTTACATGTGAGGTTTGCAGATGAAGCGGTTTGTATTGGTCCATCTGCAAGTTCAGAATCTTATTTAAAAATTGCTAATATTATAGCTGCTGCAGAAATAACAAATGCTGATGCAATTCACCCAGGCTATGGTTTTTTAGCAGAAAACTCAAACTTTTCTAAAATATGTACTGAAAATAATATAAAATTTATTGGCGCATCACCAGAAATGATTGATGGCATGGGGGACAAAGCCGCTGCAAAGGAAACTATGAAAAAAGCTGGAGTTCCCACAATTCCTGGCTCAGATGGCTTAATAAAAGATTTTAAAGAATGTAAAAAATTAGCATCAGATGTTGTTGGGTATCCAGTTATGCTTAAAGCTACTGCAGGAGGAGGAGGTAAAGGCATGCGACTTGTATGGGATGAATCAACTCTTAAAGAATCTTGGGATAGCGCAAGAAAAGAAGCTAAAGCAGCATTTGGCAATGACGGTATGTATATGGAAAAATTCATTGAAAACCCTCGACATATTGAAATTCAAATTATTGGGGATCTATTAGGTAAAGCTGCACATCTTTCGGAAAGAGATTGTTCAATTCAAAGAAGACACCAAAAACTAGTTGAGGAGACGCCCTCTCCATTTATGACGAAAAAATTAAGAAATGACATGGGGATTGCTGCTATCAAAGCTGCTGAATCAGTGAAATATGAAGGTGTAGGAACTGTTGAATTTTTAGTTGATAAACACAGAAACTTCTATTTTATGGAAATGAATACAAGAATTCAAGTTGAACATCCAATCACTGAAGAAGTAGTTGACTTTGACTTAATTAGGGAGCAAATTAAAGTTGCATACGGTATAAAAATTTCAGGTAAAAATTATGACCCGCAACTTCACGCAATTGAATGTAGAATTAATGCTGAAGATCCAGTAAATGACTTTAGACCATCTCCTGGAATGATTACAAATTTTCATGCTCCTGGAGGACATGGTGTTAGAGTAGATACACATGCTTATGCAAATTACATGATACCACCATTTTACGACTCAATGATTGCTAAAATCATTACAGTTGCACAAACTAGAGAAGAAGCAATAGCAAAGATGGAAAGAGCACTAGACGAATTTATTATTGAAGGAATAAATACTACAATTCCATTTCATCAAAAACTCATGAAAGATCCAAAATTTCGCAAAGGGGATTATACTACAAAATTCATGGAAACATTTGAGATGTAACTAACTACAAAATAATAATAAGCTTTTAATTTAAAATAATCTTGACCTATTTAAATACTTAAAAGATATTGAAAGATTGTTTCAAAACTGAATTTTAAAGATTAGAAAAGAGACATTAAATAATACGGGGAATTTTATTCAAAATTTATTATTTTGGCTATTTCGGATATAACAAAGTAAAATTTAATGTCAAATAGAAGAAAGTTTATAAAAGGTGGTATCTTAGGTGCAATTGGTACTGCTATTTTCCCAAGAATTATTTCTGCAAAAAAAGGAAGACAAAATTCAAACTCTAAATCAGGCTTTCCAATAGTTATATCAACATGGGAACATGGAATAGCAGCTAATAAGGCTGCTATGAAAATTTTAGTAGATGGCGGAAGAGCTATTGATGCTGTTGAGTCAGGTGTTAGAGTTTCAGAAGCTGATCCAGAAATAATGTCAGTAGGATTTGGTGGTCTACCTGATAGAGAAGGAAAAGTAACTTTAGACGCCTGTATTATGGATGAAACAGGAAACTGTGGCGCCGTAAGTTTCCTTCAGCATATAAAACATCCAATTTCTGTTGCAAGGAAAATAATGGATGAAACTCCTCATGTCATGCTATCAGGCATAGGTGCTTTACAATTTGCACTAGAGAAGGGGTTTATAAAAGAAAATTTATTAACAAGTAAAGCAAAGAAAAAATGGCAAGATTGGTTAAAAGAATCAGAATATAAACCAATAATTAATGTTGAAAATCATGATACAATTGGGCTATTAGCATTAGATAAAAAAGGAAATATTTCAGGTGCATGCACTACTTCTGGTCTTTCCTGGAAAATGCATGGAAGAGTTGGTGATTCACCAATAATTGGCGCTGGAATGTATGTTGATAATGAAGTAGGCGGTTGCTGTGCAACTGGTCTTGGAGAGGCTGTAATGAAGACTTTAGGTTCATTTTTAATTGTTGAGTTAATGAGACAAGGAGCAACTCCCCAGGAAGCATGTGAAGAGGCAATTGGACGTATTATTAAGAATCAAAATTATAAGCATATGCAAATTGGATATATAGCAATAAATAAAAAAGGAGACCACGGATCCTTTGCTGTACATAATGGATTTAATTACGCATTACATCAAGGTGGTAAAAATCAAATGATTGACTCACCATCATTTGTAAAAAAATAAAATATTTATAAATGCTATATCTATTAAAGTTAAATTATTTCTAAAATCAAACCCCTAACAGAAAATAATTCAATTTAATACGATTGCTAAAATTTTGTAGATAAATGAAATTAAAGTGTATAAAAATTAAATGAAAAAAATTTTAACCTTTACTATACTAATTTTCTTGTCTTGTCAAAAAAAAGAAAAAACTGTAACTCAATATGTTAATCCTTTTATTGGGACTGGTGGACATGGGCATACTTTTCCTGGTGCCACTTCTCCATTTGGAATGGTTCAGCTAAGTCCAGATAGTCGTTTAAATGGATGGGATGGATGTGGTGGCTATCATTATTCTGATTCTATTATTTATGGATTTTCTCATACACACCTTAGTGGAACAGGAGTCTCTGACTATGGTGATGTATTAATTATGCCAACTACTGGAGAATTAAGATTAAATAATGGTTCTGATGGTAGAGCTGGCTATAGATCAAGTTTTTCACATAAAAATGAAATTGCTGAAGCTGGTTTTTATAAAGTTTTTTTAGAGGACTATGGTATTAAAGCTGAACTTACAGCAACTCAAAGAGTTGGATTTCATAAATATTCTTTTCCAAAAAATGAAGTAGCTCAAATTATAATTGACTTAGAGCATAGAGATAAGTTAATAGAATATAAGTTAGAAATAATTGACAGTACTACAATCAAAGGGATTAGATACTCAGATAATTGGGCGAAAAATCAAAAAATTCATTTTTATATAAAATTCTCTAGCTTTTTTAATGTAGCCAATTTTAACACTAAAAAATCTGTTGTAGGATTATCATTTGGTGAATCAAAAAAACCAATTTTAGTTAAAGTTGGAATTTCAGCTGTTAGTGAAGAAGGTGCAAAGGCTAATTTAGAAGCTGAAATACCACATTGGAATTTTGAGAAAACAAAAAAAGAAACACAAGATATTTGGGAAAAAGAGCTTAGCAAAATTTTAATTGAAAGTAAATCAGAAAAGCAAAAAGAAATTTTCTATACTGCCCTTTATCATTCATTTATAGCTCCCAATATCTATACAGATGTAGATGGAAATTATAACGGAACAGATTTTAAAAAACATTACACTAACGATAACCATTATACAATATTTTCACTGTGGGATACATTTAGGGCAACTCATCCATTATTTACATTAATTCAACAAGAAAAAACAAATGAATTTATTAGAACTTTTCTAAGGCAATATAATCAAGGAGGTAAGTTGCCAATATGGGAATTAGCTGCTAATTACACGGGTTGTATGATTGGATATCATGCAATTCCAGTAATAGTTGATGCATATGTAAAAGGGCTTAGAGAATTTGATGTTGATTTAGCATTAAAAGCAATGATAAATTCTGCTAATAAAGATCATTTAGGATTAAATTGGTATAAAAAAAATGGATTTATTGCTGCTTCTGATGAACCTGAATCAGTTTCTAAAAATTTAGAATATTCATATGATGATTGGTGTATAGCGGTGTTTGCGGATTCATTAAAAGAAGATGAAATTGCTAAAGTATTTTACGAACGTGGCCAGTACTATAAAAACTTATTTGATCCTAAAACAGGTTTTTTTAGAGCAAAAAAAAGTCATTCTTGGTTTGCTCCATTTAAACCAGAAGAAGTTAATTTCAACTATACTGAAGCTAACGCATGGCAATATTCACTTTTTGTACCACAAGACATAAAAGGTCATATAGAAATAATGGGAGGTGCTAAAAAATATGAAAAACATTTGGATGACATGTTTAATGCATCCTCAATAACTTCTGGAAGAGAACAACCAGATGTAACTGGCTTAATTGGGCAATATGCACATGGAAATGAGCCAAGTCATCATATGGGATATCTTTATAATTATGTAGGAGCTCCACATAAAACTCAAAAAATAGTACAAGAAATTATGACTTCACAATATAGTGAATTTCCTGATGGTTTATCTGGCAATGAAGATTGTGGACAAATGTCAGCTTGGTATGTTTTAAGTGCCATGGGATTTTACTCTGTTACTCCAGGGCTTGATTATTATACTATAGGAACACCATTATTTAAAAAGGTTACACTGAACCTAGAAAATAATAATAAATTTATAATAATAGCTGACAAGGTATCTGATAAAAATATTTATATCCAATCAGCGACTTTAAATGGAAAAAAATTTAATCAGTCCTTTATTAAACATAAAGCAATTATGGAAGGAGGAAAGTTAATATTTAAAATGGGAAGTGTGCCATCAAAATGGGCTTCAGAAAGCATCCCTTTATCACAAATAAATAATAATAAGATTGTAGGTGTCCCATATTTTGAAGCTCAAAGTCAGACGTTTTCAGATACACTAATAATCAGATTAGGTTCTGTTGATAATGGAGAAATATATTACAGCATAAATGATTCACATGAACTTCTTTATTGTGATTCAATTATTATTAAAGAAGATTCAGAAATAAAGTGTCGAGTATTAAGTAATGGGAAATGGAGTAAAAAAATCAAAGCTAATTATTATAAAATAGATAATTATAAATCAATTAATATCGAAAGTAAATATGCAAATCAGTATGCTGCAGCTGGAGATAAAACTATGATTGATAATTTAAGAGGTGGAACAAATTATCGAACAGGTAACTGGCAAGGATTTAGAGAAAACTTAATTGCAACAATTGATCTTGGTAAAAGCAAGAAAATAAACAGCATTTCGCTTGGATGTATGCAAGATATTAAATCATGGATTTTCTACCCGGAAAATGTTGAGTTCTTAATATCAAACAATAACATTGACTTCAAATCAATTGGAAAAATAAATACAGATTATACTAATATCGAAGAGGGCGCATTTGTAAATGACTACACGATAGCATTAAAAGATTCTAAAGCAAAATATATAAAAGTTAAAGCAAAAAACTACGGTATATT
>JABICI010000094.1 GCA_018652335.1 Flavobacteriales bacterium | reverse complement strand
TATGAGAGGTGTCAATTTCAATATATGATTTTCCGTCTTTTTTACTTTGATAGATTTTAAATAAACCATCAAAAAGTTCACATCCTTTTGTTTTTAGCTGAATTTTATCTAAAACTTCAGTTTTTGTCTCTTTCTTAAATATACTTTGAGTGAATAAATCAGAACTAAAAAAAATAGAAAAAATTACTATTAAAATGCTTTTGTTTGTCATTTTTTAAAAATTAAGTTAAGAAATTTATGATTAAAATCTATAAATCTGCAAGATATTGCTTCATTAATTCAGATTTTTTATAATCACCATTTAGGTAATATAATTGTTTTAAAGACAATAAAGTATTCTTGTCTTTATTATCTAAATCAAATGCCATCTCAAGAAAAGGAAGAGCTTTAGAGAAAGAGTTATCTGCCTGAGATTTAAGTTTTTTGTATGTTGTGTTATTTGATGTATTATTAGCTTTATTATTTGTTTCAACACCTGCATTAAAGTATAATGCACCAAGATTATAATTAGCACCAAATGAAGATTTATTTAGTTCTAAAGAAATCAAGTAATCGTTTTCTGCATTAACAAAATCACCCTTCTGATCATACATAGTTGCTCTATTAAAATACAATAAATCATTTTCAGGATCAAGCTCTATAGCTTCACTAAGTTTAGCTATTAGCTCTGTAGTTCTTCCAAGCTGTATATACAAGTTAATCTCGGTATTAATAAGACTTTGATCGTCCTCAAACATATCTCTTCCTAAATTAAGATAATTAATAGCTTGATCAGTATTACCTTCTTCAATAAATATGTTGCTCATGTGGATAAAAATAGATGGTTCATTAAAGTTCATATCAATGAGTTGCTGTAGTAAATCTTTTGATTTTACATTATCATTCATTTTCTTTGATGCAAAGAAAGAATTAAACAATATAGTTTCTTTAGAAATATTTCCTCTTTTCAATTGATTTTCTTCATCAAAAGGAATAATATCAAAAATTGCTGTATACAGCTGAATAGCTCTTTCATAATTAGCTGCATTAAACTCCTCAATCGCAAGATTAAAAAGTTTATATGCACAATTAACTACACCAGAAATAATATCTTCTTTATTTGTCCATTTTCTTACAATTACTCTACCTTTTTTGTCTTCTTGTAAACATTTAATATGAGCCTCAGTTGCTTTTAAAATTGCATCATTATCAAGTTCAGAGTCTTTAATAGCTATTTGCAAATAAATTGGAGCTCTATAATTCCACATCTTAGCGCTGTTAGATGTACTTTCATTACTATATGCTTCATCAATATATTTTTTTGCATCAGAATAATTTTCATTTTTCAAAGCAATTGATGCATTAACGATATTATGTTTTTGTGCCATTAACACGCTAGTAAACACTGTGCATAAGATTATTAAGATAATTTTTTTGTTCATAATCAATTAGTATTTAATTTCTGTTATTTTAAAATTATAATTCATTCCATCTACATCTGAACTTAAATTCTTAAGCTTTTCTTTAATCAAATATTTATTTCCAACAATTATAATTGACATTTTATCTGGTTGAATCTTTGCTTTAGCTATTGCATCGATATCAGATTTAGTTATAGAATTTAAAACATCAGCTTGCTCATCAATATAAGAAGACTCAAGATCATGAGTTAAAATATTATTTAAAAAGCCTAACTTCTGTCCTGATGTTTCATATTTTAAAGCCTCTCCTCCTAAAAATGCATCCTTTGTGAACCTTAACTCATTTTCAGTAATCCCTTTAGTTGTATAAGAATTGTATTCATTAAAAATCTCAACTAAGGCACTATCTGTTGCTTCTGTTTTGACACTTGAAAACATTGCAAATGCACCAATTTTATCAGAAGCCATAAACATAGAATTAGCACCATATGTCCATCCTTTATCTTCTCTTAAATTTAAGAAGAATCTTCCACTCATCCCCCCCCCTAAAGGATAATTCATTATTTTGGATTTAAAATGATCGCCAGACGCATCATATTTATCAGATAGATGCCCCATTATTATAAATGATTGAGAAGCACCTTCTTTATCTAAAATATAAACTTGTGTTTCTTTCTTTTCTGGGAATTTAAAGTTTGATGGAATATCAACATCTATTGAATTCCAATTCTTTAAAAAATCAATCTTAGATAATAGATCTTTTTGATTGATATCTCCAACTACAACTAATGAACTAACATTGGGAGAATAGTTTTTATAAAAAGATTTAACATCAGAGAGTTTAATCTTATTAACTGTTTTTTTAGTCGCAATTCTACCAAAAGGTGTATCACCAAATAAAGTATTACTAAAGTGTTGAAATCCTACATTTTGAGCATTTTTCTTCATGGCAGAAATAGATTCTAAAGTTTGTTTTTTAACTCTATCAAAATCTTCTTCTTTAAATGCTGGTCTAAGTAATTTTTCTTCAGCTAGTGCCAATGTTGCATCAATATTTTTTGTTAGTGACTCAATATACATGATCGTTGCATCATCATCAGATGAAAAAGAAATTGAACTACCTAATTTTTGAAGCTCAACACTTATTTCTTCTGAAGTATATTTACTTGTACTCTCTCCCATCATCATTGCCGTTAAATTAGAAATTCCAGTAATTTTCTTATCCTCAAGTAACGAACCTCCCTCAATTTCTAATCTAATATATATTTTTGGTAATTCTGTAGATTCAGTACCTATAATTTTTATACCGTTCGATAATGTTTGTTTATAGTATTCTGGTACCTTTGGAGCTTTAGCTTTTGCTGGTTTAGGCTGAATATTTCTATCAAAAGAATCTACAGGTCTGTTATATTCAAGACCAACATATTGAGGGTCTATATCTAATATCATGCTGATATTTGGATTTACAGAAATAATTGTATCTAATTTTTCAACATATGGACTTTTTGGTCTAACTTGGTTAATAACAGCTTTTCTATTTTTGATGTATTTATTATAAACTCTCATTACATCTTCTCTTGTAACATTATTATATCTATTTAACTCAGTAGAAATATTATGCTTACCCCTTCCTAACCATTCCCAAGAAGATATAGCACTTGCTTTAGAAGCAATTGAACTTTTCATGTCTAAACTACTTGCTTCTAATTCTGTTTTAACCATAGCAAGGTCTTCATCACTGAAACCAATATTTTCCCATTCAGTTATAGTTCTCCTAATCTGATCCTCAATATCATTAAAATATACACCTAAGTCCTCTTGCCAATCTGGAAATGTAAGTACTGTAAAATGAAATTCACCTGAAAGCTCTCTACACGGATGAGAAACATCTGCTTGAATTGCTTTCTCAGATTTTACAAAATTCTTGTAAAAGATTGATTTTTTTCCTTGTCCCATTAAAGCTGCTAAAATATCTAAGGGCGCCTCATCTTTATGATAATTTGGTACTGTAGGAAAAACAATATCAGTTAAAGGTAAATAAATATTATCTGTATAGCCTGTATAAACATCTGAAGATAATTTAGGAACAGAAGCTCTTTGCTTTCTTACTTCAGGTCCCCTATTTATAGTGCCAAAATATTTTTCTACCATAGGAATAACTTCCTCTGATCTTACATCTCCTGAGATAGTAAGTATAGCATTATTTGGTCCATACCAACGTAAAAAGAAATTTCTTAAATCTTCTAATGAAGCTCTATCCAAGTCATCAACATATCCAATTACTGGCCAATTGTATGGATGAGATGGTGGATATAAAGTTTGACCTAAAATTTCATAACTCATTCCATATGGTTGGTTAATCTGATTCTGATATTTTTCATTAGTAACAGCATCCCTCTGGTTTTCAAATTTTTCTTGAGTAACTGCATTAAGTAAAAAACCCATTCTGTCTGCCTCAAGCCACAACATAGTTTCTAAGTGATTACTTGGAACAGTTTGAAAATAAACAGTTCTGTCATAAGTAGTATTCCCGTTTAACTGACCACCTGCTTCAGCGATGATTCTTGGCGCTCTTTCGTCTTCAACATGTTCTGTCCCTTGAAACATCATATGTTCAAAAAAGTGAGCAAAACCTGATTTACCCGCAGCCTCTCTATTTGATCCAACATGATAATTAACATGAACATGCACAATAGGATCAGAATTGTCTTCATGAATCAAAACTTTCAGACCATTTGATAACTCCCAAGTTTCAAAAGGGATGTCTATCGGATTACTACTTTCAGATTTAATTAATTGTGCTTTTTTAATTTTAACTGAATTGTTACTTTCAGATTTAGTAGTTATACCCTGTGCAAATAATACTGCAGATAATAGAGTAAATATTGCAAATAAATTAACTTTCTTCATTATTATTTTCTTTAGAATTATTATTTTCATCTTCTGGTAAAATTGTTTCAGATTTAGTTTCAATAACTTCAGTATTTTCTACAACATTACCATATTCATCTAACAAATTTTCGTCCTCTTCTTCAAATTTAGAAACTTTTGCAACTGAAGCAATACTATCATTATCTCTTAGTCTGATAATTTTAACTCCTTGTGTTGCTCTACCCATTACTCTCAATGTATCAACTCCAATACGAATAGTAATTCCAGATTTATTAATAACCATTAAATCATCTAAATCTGTTACATTCTTTAAAGAAATTAAGCTACCTGTCTTTTCTGTAATATTAATTGTTTTAACGCCTTTACCTCCTCTATTTGTTATTCTGTAATCGTCAATATCAGATCTTTTTCCATATCCATTTTCAGATACAACTAAAACTGAAGATTCACTATCGTCAATACAAATCATACCAACAACTTCATCATTATCATTTGCTAATCTTATACCACGAACTCCTGCAGCAGTTCTTCCCATAGCTCGAACCTTTTCTTCTTCAAATCTTATAGATTTACCTGATTTAACAGCCATCATTATTTGAGATTTTCCTGTTGTCATTTTTGCAGATAATAATTGATCACCTTCTCTAATTGTTATTGCATTAATACCATTTGTTCTAGGTCTTGAGTATTGCTCTAATGAAGTTTTTTTAATCACTCCTTTTTTAGTACACATTACAATAAAGTGAGAGTTGATATATTCTTCGTCTTTTAAATCTTTTGTATTAATATAAGCCATTATTTTATCCTCTTTTGGAAGATTTATAATATTTTGAATAGCTCTACCTTTTGAAGTTTTACTTCCTTCAGGTATCTCATAAACTTTTAACCAAAAACATTTCCCTTGTTGTGAGAAAAAGAGCATGTAATCATGGTTATTTGCCATAATCATTTCTTCAACAAAATCCTCATCTCTTGTTGTCGCTCCTCTACTTCCAACACCACCTCTATTTTGAGCTCTATATTCACTTAAAGAGGTTCGCTTAACATAACCTAAATGAGAAATCGTTATTAGAACCTCCTCATTTGGAATCATATCTTCTATACTTACTTCAGAAGATGAAAATTCTATGTTAGATCTTCTTTCATCTCCATATTTTTCTTTAACTATTCTTAAGTCGTCAGAAAGCAGAGAGAACCTTAAATCCTCATCAGAAAGAATAAGATTAAAATGCTTTATTTTCTCCATAATCTCAGCATGTTCTGCTTTGATTTTATCCATTTCAAGCCCAGTTAACTTTTGTAGTCTTAAATCTAAAATTGCTCTAGCCTGAATTTCTGTTAAATTAAAATCTCCAATCAACCCATTTCTTGCATCTTCAGGAGTTCTAGAAGATCTAATTAATTTAATAATAGCATCTAAATTATCCAAAGCAATAAGAAGGCCCTCTAATATATGTGCTCTAGCTTCAGCAGCAGCAAGTTCATATTTTGTTTTACGCACCAAAACTTCATGTCTATGATCAACAAAATAACCAATAAGCTGTTTAAGATTAAGAAGTTGTGGCCTGCCTTTTACTAGTGCAATGTTATTTACTGAAAATGAAGACTGTAAAGCAGTATACTTAAACAGCTTGTTTAGCACAATATTAGGAATTGCATCTCGCTTTAAATCATAAACAATTCTCATGCCGTTCCTATCAGATTCATCTCTTATATCGGCAATGCCATCTAATTTCTTTGAATTTATCAAATCAGCAGTTTGAGAAATCATATTTGCCTTATTAACCATGTATGGGATTTCATCAACAATAATCTGATCTCTAGTAGCTGTTTCTTCAAACCTAACCTTACCTCGTATTACAATCCTCCCTCTACCTGTTTCAAAGGCAGAACGAACTCCATCATATCCGTATATTGTTCCTCCAGTTGGAAAATCAGGAGCCTTAACGTACTCCATTAGCTCAGAGATTTCAATATCCCCTCTCCTATCAATATATGATAAAATTCCATCAACAACTTCTGATAAATTATGTGGTGGCATATTTGTAGCCATTCCAACAGCAATACCAGTAGTACCATTTAGCAATAAGGCAGGAAGTCTAGACGGTAAAACTGAAGGCTCCTTAAGAGAATCATCAAAATTTAGATTCCAATCTATAGTTTCTTTATCAATATCTAGAAGCATATCTTCAGCTGCTTTTCTCATTTTTGCTTCAGTATACCTCATAGCTGCAGGATTATCTCCATCTACTGAACCAAAATTTCCTTGACCATCAACCAACATATAACGCAAACTCCAAGGTTGTGCCATACGCACCATTGCATCATAAACAGAAGTATCACCATGCGGATGAAACTTCCCTAACACTTCTCCAACTATTCTTGCAGATTTTTTATAAGATGAAGAAGATTTAACGCCTAATTCATGCATTCCAAACAACACTCTCCTGTGAACGGGCTTTAAACCATCTCGCACGTCAGGAAGGGCTCTAGAAACAATTACAGACATTGAATAATCAATGTACTTTGACTTCATTTCCTCTTCAATATTTATAGGTACAATTCTCTCTCCTAATGACATATTTTCTTTTTTAATAAGTTAAGTAACAAATAAAAGAAATTTTCGTATTTTATAATAACAAAACACCACTTATAATAGTAGTTAGTTATAAACAATTTTTGTTTAAAAAAATGAAGATACATTAACATAAAAACGAAAATTAAAGTAGGTATCTTGCAAAAGATTTTATGACATTAAAAAATTAAACTATGAAAACAGAATTTTCAAACAGAATGAAAGAGGTCTTCAACTATGTTAGAGAAGAAGTTCTAAGGCTTGGAGACGAAAGTATTGGCGTTGAACATCTTTTTCTTGGAATTTTAAGAGAAGGCAAAGGTACCGCTATTAGAGTTTTAAAAGGTTTAGGAGTTGATCCTAAAGATTTAAAGGTAATTATTGAAAATAAAATCATAAAAAAAGAAAGCAGAACATCAGTGGATAAAAATAAAATTGAATTTAAGAAACAAGCCGAACGAATTCTTAAAAAATCTATAATGGAACAAAAGAATTTAAATGAACGGGAAATTAAGACAATTCATGTCTTACTTGCAATACTTCTCGATCCAAACAATATAATCACAATTTCATTTGAACACATTCACATTAACTACGAAATTGTTATTGACGAATATGAAAGGCAATATAATAAAGAAATAACTTCAAGTATTGACGATGATGATGACTTAGACGAACATAATGATGATGTTTTTGGACCATCAAGAGAAGATACTTCAAAAAGAAAAACTAAAAGTAACACTCCAATTCTTGATAGTTTTGGTCGTGACTTAACAAATTATGCTTTGGAAGACAAATTAGATCCTATTGTAGGAAGAAATATGGAGATTGAACGTGTATCACAAATTTTAAGTAGAAGAAAGAAAAATAATCCCATTCTTGTTGGAGAACCAGGTGTTGGAAAATCAGCTATTGCTGAAGGCTTAGCATTAAGAATTGTTCAAAAGAAAGTTTCACGAGTTCTATTTAATAAAAGAGTTATAATGCTCGATTTAGCTGCTTTAGTTGCAGGAACTAAATACAGAGGCCAATTTGAAGAGCGTATGAAGGGGCTTATCACTGAACTTGAAGCAAATCCTGACATAATTTTATTTATAGATGAAATTCATACATTAGTAGGAGCAGGCGGCACAACAGGATCTTTAGATGCATCAAATATGTTTAAACCAGCACTTGCAAGAGGAGAGCTGCAATGTATTGGAGCAACAACTTTAAATGAATACAGACAACATATTGAGAAAGATGGTGCTTTAGAAAGACGATTTCAAAAAGTGCAAGTTGACCCTACTTCACTTTCTGAAACTATAGAGATACTAAACAACATCAAAAGTAAATATGAGGAACATCATAATGTAATTTATACAGAAGATGCTATAAGCTCATGCGTAATTTTATCTGACAGATATATAAATGACAGATTTTTACCTGACAAAGCAATTGACGCACTTGATGAGGCAGGATCAAGAGTTCATATAACAAATATTAAAGTGCCAGATCATATTTTAAAAATTGAACTAAAATTAAAAAATACAACAACAGCTAAGAAAGAATCTATTAAAAAACAAAAATTTGAAGAAGCAGCTGAACTGAGAGACAAAGAAAAGAAACTATCAGCTCAACTTGAACACTCTCAAAATATATGGGAGAAAGAACTTAAACAAAACAGAGAAACCGTTGATGAAGAAAATGTTGCTGATGTAATTTCAATAATGACTGGAATACCTGTCAACAGAGTAGCCTCAAAAGAAAGAAAAAAACTTTCATTAATGTCTGATGAAATAAAGAAAAAAATTATTGGTCAAAATGATGCGGTTGAAAAAGTTGTAAAAGCTATTAGAAGGAATCGTGTTGGCTTAAAAGATCCTGGAAAACCCATTGGATCATTTATTTTTCTTGGCCCTACTGGCGTTGGAAAAACACAACTAACAAAAATTCTATCACAAGAGCTTTTTGACTCAAATGAATCACTTATCAGAATTGACATGAGTGAATATATGGAAAAATTTGCTGTAAGTAGACTTGTTGGAGCTCCTCCTGGATATGTAGGTTATGAAGAAGGGGGACAACTAACCGAACAAGTTAGGAGAAAGCCTTATTCTGTAATATTACTAGATGAAATTGAAAAAGCACATCCCGATGTTTTCAATCTTTTACTACAAGCTCTAGATGATGGAATAATGACAGACAGTTTAGGTCGAAAAATTAGCTTTAAAAACACAATTATAATAATGACATCCAATATTGGAGCAAGAGAACTTAAGGATTTCGGGCAAGGAATAGGCTTTAACACTACAGCAAAACAAACAAATACAGATAATAACAATAAAGGTGTTATAGAAAAAGCACTAAAAAGAGCATTTGCTCCTGAATTCCTTAATAGAATAGATGACATAATAATATTCAATCATCTTAAGAAGGAAGATATAAATATTATCATTGACATTGAAATGAATAGCCTACTAAAAAGGATTGAAGTTTTAGGATACAAAGTTACAATTTCCAAAAAAGCGAAAGACTTTATTGCAGAAAAAGGATTTGATGTGAAATTCGGCGCAAGACCTCTTAATAGAGCAATCCAAAAGTACTTTGAAGATCCACTATCAGAAATGATAATTTCAGCTCAAATAAAGGAAGGTGATATTATTAAGGTAGATCTAGATAAAGAAGGCATATTACTTAAAATGAGTATGAAAAAATCTTCAAAGAAAAAGAAACTAACAAATCAAGAAAATAAGTAAACTAATTACTTTTTATCTTTTCGTTCATCTTCCATGATTTTCAAGTATGAATCCATTGCGGTTTCACTCATTCCCGTAAATGAGAATCCTCCATCATGAAATAAGTTTTGCATTGTTACTTTTTTAGTATAATCTGAAAATAAAGAAATGCAATAATCTGCACAATCATCTGCTGATGCATTTCCTAAAGGAGATAAATCATTAGCAAATCTATAAAAACCGTCAAAACCACTAACCCCACTACCTGCAGTAGTATCAGTTGGAGATTGCGAAATAGTATTAACTCGAACATTTCGCCTTAGACCATAATGATACCCAAAACTTCTTGCAATAGATTCAAGTACAGCTTTATTATCAGCCATATCATTATAGGTATGAAAGACTCTTTGAGCAGCAATGTAAGATAAACCTAAGACAGAACCCCATTCATTAAGAGCGTCTAAATCCCAGGCAGCCTGCATTGTTTTATGAAAAGACAAAGCTGACACATCGTAACCCTTAATTGTCCAATCATAATTTTGTTCATAGTATGCCTTACCTTTCCTAACATTAACAGACATTCCTATGGAATGTAAAACAAAATCAATTTTCCCTCCAAGTTCTTTCATTGCACCTTTGTACAATGCAGTTAAATCTTCCATATTTGTAGCGTCAGCAGGAATTACAACAGAGTTTGTTTTTTCAGCAAGTACATTTATTGTGCCCATCCTTAATGCTATTGGAGCATTTGTAAGCACAAACTTAGCCCCCTCTGCATGTGCATGCTCTGCTACTTTCCATGCAATTGATTTACTATCTAATGCTCCAAAAATAATACCTCTCTTTCCTTTTAAAATATTGTTTGCCATTGTAATTATTTATTTTGCAAATATAAAATTATTGGTGTAATAAAGCTCTTGCATTATCAAATGCAGCTTCTGTAATTCTTTTTCCACTTAATAACTTAGCAATTTCCTCAACTCTTTCATTGTTATTTAGTGTAATAATGTTTGAAATTGTTTCACTATTAACTACGGTTTTTATCACCTTAAGATGTCTTTCTCCTTTGGAGGCTATCTGAGGAAGATGAGAAATAGCTAAAACCTGTGTAGACTCACCCATTTTCTTCATCATCTCCCCCATTAATGAAGCTATTTCACCACTAACCCCACTATCTATCTCGTCAAAAATCAAAGTGTCTAAATTTGAATATTTTGATGAAATAAATTTTATTGCAAGCATAAGTCTTGATAATTCTCCACCAGATGCTACTTTAGATAATTCCAAAAGGGTCCCACCTTTATTAGCAGAAAAACAAAAAGAAACATTTGTATTTCCGTTTTGATGAAATGAATCACACTCTTCAATAAGGATATTAAATTTTGCATAAGGCATTCCAAGTTGAGAGAGACAACTCTCAATCATTTTTGTTGCATTTGGGATAGATTCATTACGTTTTTTATTCAACAATGTAACGAGATCTTCTACAACATTAAATTGATTAGAAATTTTAATATTCATATTTTTAATATCTCTTTCAAAAGATTTAGAAACATTAATTCTATTATCAATTAATTTTTTGTATTCAAGAAGTTCATCAATAGATTTTATTTTGTGTTTTTGTAATAAATTATTTATTATATCCAATCTGTTTGAAAACTTATTTAAATCATTAGCATTTAACTTAACATCATCACTAAATAAATTAAAATCTGAACTAATATCATTTAACTCAATAATAACACTATCTATTCTATCATTTATTTCAGTAAAATTGTCGAAATCTGATAATTTTCTTCTAAGGTTAGATAACTGAGAAATAATTCCATTTTCATTATTTAAATTTTCATTGCTGTAAGAAATAACTTCATTAATAGCTTCAATATTTTCTAGTATAGAAATTTTCTTCTCTAATTCTTGTTTTTCTCCCACTTGAATGTCACAACGTTTTATTTCATCTAGTTGGTAACGTAAAAATTCAATCTCAGAGTCAGATATAACACCATTACTCTGAATCGCTTTAAGTTCTAATTTCAATTGATTATAAGTATAATATTCCTTTTGATATTCTAATAATAATGAATTTGAAAGAGCAAGCTGATCCACTAGCGCAAATTGAGCATTTTTTTCTTTTACAAATACTGATTGATGTTGAGCATAAACTTCTATAAAATTATAAGAGAAATCTAAAAGAACATTTATCAATACAGGTGTGTCGTTAATAAAAGCTCTACTTCTCCCCTCTAAACTTATTTCTCTTCTAACAATTGTGTTTTTCTGAAAATCTAAATCATTTTCAATAAAGAACTTTTTTTTAGATATATCTATACAAAAAATAGCTTCAATAACTGTTTTGTTATTAGATTTTTTGGATATGCGATCAACTCTTTTACCTAAAAGCAATGATAACGCATCTAACATGATTGATTTTCCAGATCCTGTTTCACCAGAAATAACCGTAAACCCTTTTTCAAAATCTATATTGACTTCTTTTAAGAGAGCATAATTTTTAATTCTAAGATTTTTAATCATCTCCCACTCTGATTTTCTTGCTTAATTATTTTTTCGTATTTTGTAGAGTGAGATGGATCGATTTCATTTAGAGTTTTATAAATTCTTGCTTTTTCATTAGGAAAAGCTCCAGAATAAATATTAATAATTTCATCAACCTTTGCATCAAAAAATAATTTTAATATAAACGCAGAAGAATTTTCCCTGTAAATAGATTTTAAACTCTCAATAGCTTCTGTAATTTCAAATCTAGCATCTTCAGGGTTTTCAGCTAAATTATCTAATCCTAATCTATGATATTTATACATAACAGCATGAAAAGCGGAATATCTAGACTCCATTAAATCATTTGCAAGCCAGTATCTATTCTTATCACTTTCAAATGCCTTCCATCCTTTTTCTGGAGTGTTTTGTGCATTATTAACAATTTTTTGAGCAATATTAAAATACTCATTACCTCCTTCTTCTGAAAAAGTTGCAAAATCCATTCCTAAAATAATATTAACATAAAAGGCAATAACAGAAGTTAAATTTGATAAATGGATGGTATTTGAAAATTCTAAAGATTGATATTCAAGATATTTAAATTTAAAATCATTATCAATATAGTTAAATAAAGTTGATTTATATGATGTGCCATAAACTGGTCGCGTACTTTGAATCTGAAGAGTACCTTCATATTCATCATTTGATATTTTGTTACTAATATTAATCATAATAGTACATTCAATCTTTTCCTCATTATCAATCTTAGTAGATGTCCAATTTTTATTATTTATAAATTCATAAATTTCGGTTTGCATTGTCTGAAACACTTTTCGATCACTAGTTTGTATTTGATTGGAATTAACTCTAACATTACATATTAACTCTTGTGCATTAAGAGAAAACACATTAACAAAGAAGATAAATATAAATATTAACCTTTTCATATATTTAACTCAATAATCTTTGAAACAATATCACTTGCAACTTCATTTTTTGGCTTTAACTCAAAATTAGTAAAATTTTCTTCTTTATCAATTATAGTTATTTGATTTGTATTGTAATTAAAACCTGAATGAGAGTTATTTAATGAATTAAGTACAATCATATCAAGATTCTTTCTCTTTAATTTATTAAGAGCATTATCAGTTTCATTATCAGTCTCTAAGGAAAAACCAACAATAAATTGATTCTCAGATTTATTTAAAGCCATTTCTAATAATATATCTTTAGTTCTATGCAATTTAATTTCTAAGGTGTCACCACTTTTCTTGATTTTATTTTCTGAAATATTATTACATGTATAATCAGAAACTGCAGCTGAAAATATAGAAATATCAGATGATTTAAAATTATCATTTACAACTTCGTACATTTCACTAGCAGATTCAACCCTATGTATAATGACATTTGTATGTTTCAATTCAATACTTGAAGGACCTAGTACCAAATTAACTTTTGCGCCTTTATCAGCACACTCAATAGCTAGTGCAACGCCCATCTTTCCTGAAGATCTATTTCCAATATATCTTACAGGATCAATCGATTCAAAAGTTGGACCAGCTGTAATTAATATTTTTTTATTAGTGAATGGCAAATTTTTTGATAAATCCTT
>JABICI010000039.1 GCA_018652335.1 Flavobacteriales bacterium | reverse complement strand
ACACTCAATAGCTAGTGCAACGCCCATCTTTCCTGAAGATCTATTTCCAATATATCTTACAGGATCAATCGATTCAAAAGTTGGACCAGCTGTAATTAATATTTTTTTATTAGTGAATGGCAAATTTTTTGATAAATCCTTTATGATTAACTCTACAATCTCATTAGGCTCAGCCATTCTTCCCTCACCTATCAAGCCACTTGCTAATTCACCAAATCCAGAGGGAATCAAAATATTTCCGAAAGATTGCAATTTTTTTATATTATTCTTTGTTGATGTATGTTTGTACATATCTAAGTCCATAGCTGGCGCAAAATATACAGGACATTTTGCAGAAAGATATGTAGCCAAAAGTAAATTATCACATACACCATTTGACATCTTAGCCATAGTATTAGCAGTTAGAGGTGCAATTACAAAAAAATCAGCCCATTGACCCAATTCAACATGATTATTCCATTCACTACTATCAGAATCTATCATTTCATGAAGAACAGGATTTTTAGACAAAGTAGACAAAGTTAAATTTGAAACAAAACGCAAAGAAGCCTCAGTTTGAATAACTCTAACTGAAGCTCCTAATTTCTTAAATAGTCTTACAAGTTCTGCAGATTTATATGCTGCAATACTAGATGTGATTCCTAATAGAACGTTTTTATCTCTAAGCATTTTAATATCATTCTTCTAAAGAATTTTCATCTCTCATATACAACTCATCATTAAGCAATTCTTTCATCGCAATTGCCCATGGCTTTGGGAGACTCTCATAAAATTTAGAAACTGCTATTTGCTCTTTATTTTCAAACACCTCATCAAGCTCTTGTTGAGATATTGCAAACTCTTGAAGTTTTTCCATTAATTCCTCTTTCATTTTCTCATTAACTTGCACGGATCTTTTAGCCATCACATTAACAGCTTTAAAAATATTATCAGTTTTATCGATAAACTCGTTAACATCTCTAGTAATTGTTGATTTTGCAGCTCCAGTATTTTTATATTTCATCAGATTTTTGTTTTAATTCACTTAAAATTAATTTTGTTTTGTCGTATGTATTTTCTAATTCTTTCAGATAATTACTTTGAGGATAATTATCTTTAAAATGAGCATATGCTTCTATTGTTGCCTCTAATCTTTCTTTTACCTTTATACTTATACTGTTCACTGCTAACAAATAAGTAGATTTAACAATTAAAAAATGAACTTCCTCTCTATTATTAAATGATGGGAAATCAATAAGTACATTGTCTAAGGCAATAATTGCAGATTTATAATTTGAAGTAATGTAGTATTGCTTAGCATTTTCAAAATCTTTTTCTGAAAGTTTAAATTGTAATTCGTCAATTAACTCATTACATTTAACTAACCTTTCACTATTAGGATAACTATCAGCAAATGACTGCAACTCTTTTATAGCACGCTTTGTATTAGTAGCATCTAATGAAAAAACAGGAGCCTCATTATAAAAACAAAAAGCAACCATATAGGCACATTCCTCAGTGTGCTTACTATTAGGAAAATTAATTGTATAATTTCTAAAAAGATATGCAGCTGAAAGATTGTCACCAGTTGAATAATTACAATAAGCATAATAATAACTTACTTGTTGAATTTTAGAAGTTCCCTTAAAAACTGTGGAGAGTTCATTAAAAAGTGGCATAGCTCTATTGTAATCCCCATTATCATAATACATTACAGCTTTTTCATATTTATAATTATAGTTATCACTTTTAAGTACTTTTTGATACTTACTACAAGAAGAAAGTAAAATAAGTATTAAACTGATATGTAAAATATTTCTCATATAATAAATTAGGGATGCAAATATATAGTCAATTAATGGATATTCCTAAAAAAATTCATATCTAGTAAACAAATAAAAACATCAAATATTGTATGAAAATGTCAAAGAATTTTAAGCAGATTTAAAATGATATAAATTATTACGAAATTAATTTTATTAAATTCATCTTGATCGAGCTACTTGCCTTAATTAAAGGAGGTCTTACGAAGTTCTGACAAATATCTAAGATTTCTAAACATTCCTTTACACCAACTGGATTGCCTTCGTCATATAATGGTCCGTATATATCATATATACTGTAATGCAATTCATTTGCAGCTGAAACATTCGAAGACATACCAAATTTTACCATCTTGGAAACAACTCTTGGCAGTGCTTGTCCAATAACTGAAATCACACCCTGAGCACCTAAGTATATCATTGGTAGTGTCAAAGAATCGTCTCCAGAAATAACAATGAAATCTTTAGGTTTCTCTTTTATTATTTGCATTATTTGATCAAGGTTACCTGACGCTTCTTTGATTCCAATAATATTTTCAAAATTACTAGCCAAATGCAGTACAGTATGAGCAGATATATTACTAGATGTTCTAGAAGGGACATTATATAAAATAATTGGTAATCTACAAGATTTTGATATTAATGAATAATGATTAATTATTCCTTCTTGTGAAGGCTTATTATAAGAAGGAGAAACTGATAAGATAGCATCTATTCCATTTAAGTTATATTCATTTAATTCAGCAATAACTTTTAAAGTATCATTTCCCCCAACACCAAGTACTATTGGTAATCTATTATTATTAATTTTTTTACAAAATTCAATTATATCAACTTTTTCAGAGCTAGACAATGTTGCACTTTCACCTGTTGTTCCAAGAACAACTAAATAATCAACACCACCATCAATAACATGATTAATTAATTTTTCTAAACCAATATAATCAATAGAATTATTTGAATTGAATGGAGTTACAAGCGCAACTCCAGTACCTTTGATTTTATCCATTTTTCTTATTAATTAAATTAATGTAATGTTTAATCTCATCCATTAATTTCTGTTGAGATCTATCATCAGTTAAGGATATCATGAGATCGTATATTTGATAATTCTCTTCATATATTCCAATTTTAAAATGAGCTAATGAACTAGCTACTAAATATTTAATAGGTATAACACTACTATCTGTTAAATTAATTAATATATCATGCTCCTTTTTTATAAAATTATCAATAATATAATTTTGCGGCTTATAGTACCAATTTAGATCCTTTTTATAAAAAAAATCATATTGAAGTTTAGGAACATGACAATAAGACAACTCCTTAGCATTAACAAATCCCAAAGCTTTAACATCTTTTTTAAGATCAAAAAAAAATGAAACAAATGGGCGAACGAGATTAATTTGCTCTTCTGAAGAAGCATCGTATAAGATTCCAATTGATTTAGCAGATTCAAGATTACAAACTTCTTTTCTTCTTTTGTTAATTTTAAGCTCTCTTTTAAAAACCCATTTACCTACTTTCTTTTTGATGTCTTCTATAAATTGCATTAATTCAATTTTGCTAAAAATTCTTTTTCACTTAACAATGCTATACCTAAATCTATGGCTTTTTGTTTTTTACTTGGCCCCATATCTTTACCTGCAATAACAAAAGTAGTATTTTTTGAGATTGAACTCACATTTTTACCTCCATGTTCTTCAATTATCTTTTTAATATCCGCTCTAGAATTATAAATAAATGTTCCTGAAATAACTATTTTCATATGTTTTAATTTATATGAAAGTATAGAATCATCAATATCTGAAACAAACTGCAGACCAATAAATTCTAGATTCTTTAACAATTGAATATTCTTAGATAAAGAAAACCATGATATGAGACTATCAGCTATTCTAGAACCAATTTCATCGACTAAAATAAGTTCTTCTTTGTTAGAATTTATTAAAGCATGAATGTTCTTAAACTTTTTTACTAAAATTTTTGCTACATTTTCTCCTACGAACCTTATACCTAAACCAAATAATAGTTTCTCAAAAGGGACTTTTTTAGATTTTTCAATTGCTAACAAAAGATTATCTACTGATTTTGTCGCCATTCTATCTAAAGGAAGTAAGTCTTCACGACTTAAACTGTAAAGATCTGAAACCTCATTGATTAATTTCTTGTTTAAAAGAAGTTCAATTGTCTCTACTCCTAAACCATCAATATTCATAGCTTTTCTACTTATAAAATGCTCAAACTTTCCAATAAGCTGAGGCGTGCAACTCTCATTATTCAAACAATAATGTTTGGCATCACCTTCTTTTCTTGTGAGCTTGCTATTACATGATGGACAATGAGTTATATAATTAGTTTTTTGTGAGAATAAATCTCTTGATTTCAAATCAACACTAACGACTTTAGGTATAATTTCTCCTCCTTTTTCCACAAATACAGTATCTCCTACTCTAATATCAAGACGAGATATCTGATCAGCATTATGTAAAGAAGCTCTCTTAACAATTGTACCAGCTAATTTTACTGGTTCTAAGTTGGCTACAGGGGTAATAGCACCAGTTCTTCCAACCTGGTAAGAAATGTTATTTAATTTTGTTGATACTTGCTCAGATTTGAATTTATATGAAATTGCCCATCTGGGAGATTTAGAAGTAAAACCCAATTCATTTTGCAAATCAATGTCATTCACTTTAACAACTATACCATCTATTTCATATGTAAGATTAGATCTTTTCAAATCCCATTCCTCAGTAAACTTTATAACCTGTTCAATAGTATTATTTAACTTAATATCAGAGGATATGTTAAGACCCCATGTTTTTGCATACTGAAGATTTTCAAAATGACTCTTACTAGGTAAATCATCACCTAATATATGATATAAAAAACACTGCAATGGTCTTTTAGCTACTTCGTTAGTATCAAGAAGTTTTAAACTACCTGAAGCTGTATTTCTAGTATTTGCATATGGCTCTAAACCTTTATTAATTCTATCATTATTAATTTGAACGAGACCATTTAATGTTAGGAATATTTCTCCTCTAATCACAAAATCTACAGGATAGTCACCATGTAATTTTAAAGGAATAGATTTTATAGTTCTTACATTAGCAGTAACATCGTCACCTTTCGATCCGTCTCCTCTAGTGAGAGCTTGAGTAAGTTCACCATTTTGATAAGTTAAGCTAATAGAAACACCATCATACTTCAGCTCACTTACGTATTCAAAACTAACATCTGTTAACTTTCTTAACTTATTATTAAAATCCATGAGATCAGTAGCTGAATAAGTATTACCTAAAGAAAGCATTGGATACTTATGTTTAACCGAATTAAATCCATTTAAAACAGAACCTCCAACCCTTTGAGAGGGAGAATTTATATTAAAAAAATCAGGGTGTTTTTCTTCTAAAAAAATTAGTTCAGACAATAATTTATCAAAATCAAAATCAGAAATAGTGGGCTTGTCTAAAATATAATATGCATGATTATGGGCATTGATTTCATCACGTAAGTATTCTATTCTATCTTTAATATTCATTAAACTACTTTTGGAGCGTAAGGTAAATGTGAATCATGTAAAATGATACTAAGATCTCCATTTTCGTCCCTTTTATAGACAAAAGAGTATTCAACTTTCTTTTCTAGTCCATCTTTAAACATAAAATAATTTCCCATTGCTAAAGCAATATTTCCCTCAATAATAATACTAATATTTTCAAATCTAATTGATTCCCAACAAGACAAAGCAAAACCTTTATCTTCATTAAACTCTTGGTTATCTCCAATAAAATATGATAGTGCTGAAGCTTTGTTAAGTCTAAACTGTGACTCTGACGCAAAAGTTGGTTTAAACAATACATCTCCATTTCTAAAATTGTAAAGTTTATCTAAAAATTCTTCAGCATATGAGATATAATCTAGATTATTGTCAAATTTCTTTCCAATCTCAACTACACCGTTTGACCAATTCTGTTGTACCTGTAAAACCTCTTCTTCAGATATTTGCATTTTTTATTTATATTAATTAATATCAAAAATAACTATTTCCAAATAGCTTTAACCATTCTAATCTTATCGTTTATGTCTTTTTTCAACTCAATATCAACAAAACCAAGACCACAAAGTAAGATTTTTATTTCTTTAGATAAAAGAGGATTAATCTCAAAAAATAACACACCACCAATGTTAAGTGATTGTGTAGCTAATTTAGCTATTTTGTTATAAAAAACTAAAGGATTATTATCCTCTACAAATAATGCAATATGAGGTTCAAAGTTAAGCACATTTGTATTGATATAAATCTTCTCAGACTCTAGTACATATGGTGGATTACTAACGATTACATCTGTTTTTTGTAGATTATTAATCGCAAATATATCATTACAATAAAAATCAACACGAACATTGTTTAATGTGGCGTTTTCTTTAGCAATATTTATAGCATCGTTTGATATATCTATTGCTGATACTTTAGAATTTGTTGCTTTTGCTAAAGCAATACTTATGCATCCACTTCCAGAACAAATATCAATTGCAGAATCAAAACTATCTTTCAAAACCCATTCAACCAATTCTTCAGTTTCAGGTCTTGGAATTAATGTAGACTTATTTAATTTAAATTTAAGGCCATAGAATTCTGTTTCTCCTAAAATATACTGAATTGGCTTTTTTTGCTTGAGTTCATTAACTATGAAATATATTTTATTTAGGTTATCATTTTCAAGTGTTTTGGAAGAATTTATAATACATTCAGAGCGATTAAAACCAAAAACATATTCAATGCTTATGTAAGCAATACTTACAATTTCACGATCATCATATAAATTAGATAATTCACTTTTAAATATAGGAACAATATTAGATAAAACTTGCATACTACAAATATATTCAATTTTGTACTTTTGACGTATGCAACAACATGAATTCTTCATCAGAAAATGTATAGATTTAGCAAGAAAAGGTAATGGATTAGTTTCCCCTAATCCGATGGTAGGAAGTATAATTGTACATAAAGGTAATATAATAGGAAGCGGTTATCATGAAAAATTTGGATGTAATCATGCTGAAGTTAATGCAATTTCTAGCGTAAAAGATAAAAAGCTACTAAAAGAATCAACGCTTTACGTAAATCTTGAACCATGCTCCCATTTTGGAAAAACACCACCATGTTCAGATTTAATTATTAAATCAAAAATTCCAGAAGTTGTAGTTGGTTCAATAGATAGTTTTTCTTTAGTATGTGGTAAGGGTATTGAAAACATGAAAAAAAGTGGAGTCAAAGTTATATTAGGAGTTTTAGAAAAAGAATGTAGAGAATTAAATAAAAGGTTTTTTATCTCTCAAGAGAAGAAAAGACCTTATGTTATTTTAAAATGGGCAGAAAGTAGTGATGGATTCATTGCGCCTGATTTTCAGCCAGAATCTTTTTGGATGACGTCAAAAGAATCCAAATTATTAGTACATAAATGGAGATCCCAAGAAGACGCTATACTAATTGGTAGAAAAACTGCAGAATTAGATAATCCAAGACTAACTACGCGTTTAGTTGAAGGAAAAAATCCTATTAGAATAATTATTGACAGTAAACTCAAATCAAATATAAAACTTAATATCTTTAACGATGATTCAAAAACTATCATTTTCAATCAACTAAAAGAAGAAACTGTTGGAAGTAATAATTATATTAAAATTGAATCTAAATCATCAATTATAAATATACTAGAAACATTAAATAAAGAAGATATTAATTCCATAATTATTGAGGGAGGAACAACAACTATTCAACACTTTATCGATTCAGATATTTGGGATGAAGCAAGAATATTTATTACACATCATGAGCTTTGTAAAGGAAGAAAATCACCATCAATTGACAAAAAAAATTGGAATGAAAAAAAAATTGGAACAGACTCTCTAATTACACTTCACAATGATTAATATAATATATACTACTCTTCTTTTTAACTTATTAATAATTGCATTTAAATTATTTGACAGATACAATGTTAACAACCTACAAGCACTAACAGCTAATTATATGACAGCAGCATTTTTGTCATTTTGTTTTATTAAAACAGATTTTTCATTTAGTGAAGTTTTACAATCAGATTGGATACCACATGCTTTTTCTATTGGTACACTATTTATAATTGTTTTTTATTTTTATTCAATTGGAATTCAGAAAGCTGGTATATCAATTACAACTATTGCAAACAAAATGTCATTGATAATTCCTGTCTCAGCAGCTTTATTATTATATCCTGAAAATAATTCCTTAGATGTTTTAAAAATAATTGCATTTTTATTGGCAATACTTGGTATATATCTTGCGACAACTGATGTTGGAAAATTAAAGATTAACAGAAAATATTTATGGCTAATAATTTTTGTATTTCTTGGGCAAGGAATTTCTGATGCAATTTTTAATGATTTTGCTCAAAGATTCTCCAATTTATTAGACAATAGTAGTTTTCTTTTTTTCATGCTATTGTTTATATTTGCTAGTATTAGTGGGTTAATAATGATTTTTCTAAACGATAAATTCAGTAACTTTCAAAGTAAGAATATTATATGGGGTATTGCTTTTGGGATTCCAAACTTCTTTTCATTAGTATTTTTTTTAGAAGCACTAAATGACGGTTCAATTCCAAGTTCAATAGTTTTTCCTATAGTAAGTATGCTTATTGTTATTTCTTCATCTTTAATAGGACTATTATTTTTTAATGAGAAGCTAAGTAGGAATAATTGGATTGGGATATTAATTGCAACCATATCTATTTACCTATTATCAAATTAATGAATATTGATAAATATAAAATACTGAAACCACAAAATCCAGGTTTCTTTAAAGATAAAGGTAGTCGATTTATTTCATACGCATTTAATATTAAAAATGAAATCGAAGTTAGTGGGTACTTAGATCTAATAAAGAAAAAAGAAAAAAACGCACAACATTATTGCTATGCATATATCTTATGTCCTAATAAAGAAATCTATAAATTTAATGATGACGGAGAACCTAAATACTCAGCAGGAAAACCAATACTAGGTCAAATCAAATCTAATGATTTAACTAATACCCTCATAATAGTTGTTAGATATTTTGGTGGTATAAAGCTTGGTACTTCAGGCTTAATAAATGCATATAAGTCAGCATCATTTGATGTTATATCTAAATCTAAAATCTTAATTCATATTATAAAGAGTATATACGAAATATCATATAACTATCAAAATATGAATGATGTAATGAGGATTATAAAAGAACATAAAATAGAGATATTAAAGACAGATTTTCAAGTTCATTGTAAATTGTTATTTGCAGTAGAAAAAAGAAAGGAAATAGAACAAATAAATAATTTTAAAAATAATCATAACATAATGATAAAACATATAAAAACTATATAATGAAACTATTAAAAAAAATGTGTTCAATACATTCTCCATCAGGTGAGGAATATAATTTATCGCAGTTTTTATTAAATTATATTGATGAAAATAAAAAAACTTGGAAAAATATTCCAAAAATTTATATCGGAGATGCATTTCAAGATAATATTATTTTGGTCTTTGGTAAACCAAGAACAGCAATTTTTGCGCATCTAGACTCTATTGGCTTTACAGTAAAATATAATAATGAAATTATTAAAATAGGAGGACCAGTTTCTAACGAAGGAATAATTTTAGTTGGAGAAGATTCTTTAGGCAAAATTGAAGGTAAAATAAAAAGAAAAGACAATAAATTATTTATTGACTTTAATAGATATATAGATCGAGGAACCTCACTAACTTTTAAAATGAATTTTAGAGAAAAAGGCAATTATATTCAATCATGCTATTTAGACAATAGATTAGGAGTTTGGAATGCATTAGAGCAAGCAAAAACACTTGAGAATGGAATAATTGTATTCTCTTCATGGGAAGAGCATGGAGGAGGTTCAATTGGTTACCTTGGTAAATTTATTTATGAAAAATACAATGTAAAGCAAGCATTAATTTCAGATATAACCTGGATAACTGAAGGTGTTAATCATGGGAAAGGATGTGCTATTTCACTAAGAGATAGTGGCATACCAAGAAAATCATATATAAATAAGATCTTAGATATTATTATTCCCTCAAACATTCCATTTCAATTAGAAGTAGAAGATGCTGGAGGAAGTGATGGCAATAGCTTACAGAAAAGTGAATATCCATGGGATTGGTGTTTTATTGGAGCAGCTGAAGATAATGTGCATTCCCCTGATGAGAAAGTGCATAAAGAAGACATAAGATCAATGGTCAATATTTATAAGGAATTGATGGAAAAACTATAGTTAAAGTAAAAAGCTATCAACTCTAAATATTTAAGACAATCCTAGCTTATATACATCTAAAGCTCTTTTGCGTGCAAATTTATGATCTACTATATAATCAATATATGTATCTGGATCATAGTTTGGAATCCACTTCTTTACATATAAAAGATCTTTATCAAATTTCTTTTGTTGAGTAAAAGGGTTAAAGATTCTAAAATAAGGTGCAGAATCACAGCCTGTACCAGCAGCCCATTGCCAATTACCATTATTTGATGACAATTCATAATCTAATAGTTTTTCACTAAAATATTTCTCACCCCATTTCCAATCAATTAACAAATGCTTACATAAAAATCCGGCAACAATCATTCTAACTCTATTATGCATATATCCTGTTTGATTTAGCTCTCTCATTCCTGCATCTACAATTGGATAACCAGTTTTTC
Organism: Flavobacteriales bacterium; assembly: GCA_018652335.1. Lineage (GTDB taxonomy): Bacteria > Bacteroidota > Bacteroidia > Flavobacteriales > BACL11. Next base: position 8,508 of record JABICI010000039.1, on the reverse strand, counting down.
CATCGCACCAATTTTGAAATTCAGTTTGATCATTTCTCCAAATAATATTATCATATTTCTTCTTAAAATTAGAGTCTTTAACAAATGGATAATGATAAGTAATCATCATAAAAAACTCTCTCCAAATAAGCTCAGATAAAAAAACAGAATCATTTTCGCCCAATAGACTTAAAATATCTCGTAAACTAATTGTTCCAAATCTTAAATGCGCACCAAGAAAAGAGCCAGAATTTAAAAAAGGAAAATCTCGATTTTTAGCATAATCTTTAATAGATTTATTGTTAAAATCTACTACATCAATTTTTGATTTTTCAAAACCTAATTCATCTATTGTGGGGAATTGAAAATTTATATTATGAAAATTAGATATTCCAATAAATTCAGTAGAAGAAATAGAGTTTTGCTTAAATTTTAATAACCATTTATTTTTATAAGGAGTATATACTGTGTATGGTTCTCCATTATCTTTTAATACCTCATTTGGACTAAAGACAACATGATCTTTATACTGGAAATGCTTTATTTGATTTGATTCTAAAAGAGAAGTGATTTTAGCATCACGATCAATTCCATATGGTTCATAATCAATATTAGAATACACCTTGTCTATTTCATAATTTTTAATTAAATCAAGAAATACTTCGATTGGTGTACCCTTTAAAATTAACAAAGAAGAGTTAACTTTTTTCAATGAATTATTAATCTTATTTAAATGCTTATAAATAAAACTAATTCTTGCGTCATTACTTGGTAACTTTAATGTAATCTTATGATCAAAAATAAATATTCCTATTAAAGGATTTTTAGATGCTAAAGCAATATTAAGGCCTGTATTATCATTAATTCGAAGATCTCTTCTAAACCAAAAAACATTAACCTTCATTAAAAAATTATATTTTCAAAGAAGATATACCTCCATCTATATTTAAAATCTGTCCAGTTACCCATGAAGATTTCTTAGATAATAAAAATTCAATTGCGTTTGAAATATCTTCAGGATTACCTGTTTTATTTAAAGGGTGTCTACTATTCATTTGTTCTTGCTGTTTTTCATTTCTAAAGAAACGCTCAGAAAGCTTAGTGTTTACCAACGAAGGAGCTACACAGTTAACTCTAACTTTTGGAGCCCATTCAGCTGCAAGACTTCGAGCTAAAGCTTCTAAAGAAGACTTGCACATAGATATTGAAGAATGAAATGGCATTCCAACACTTGCAGCAACAGAACTTATAAAAACAACTGATGCATCAATAGTTAACTTTGATTGATAAAATTTAAGTATATTTAGTAATCCTAGTACATTAATATCATAATCCTTTTTAAATTCATCCATACTTAATCTCTTGAATGGCTTTAGATTAATAGATCCTGGAAAATATACAATACCATCAATAGAATCTATTTCTAGAAATGTAGCTGGATCAAGAATATTAAAATTATCTATTGAAGAAAAATCAGAATTTGAACTTAGACTAATAAATTCATAATTACTGGAAAAATTATTTTGCAATGACATTGATATATCACTACTAGCTCCTACTAATAAAACTCTCATATTTTAAAAATTAATAAACATTAATATTCTTCACAACACCATCAACAATTATTGTGTCAACAAATAAAGATAGATTAACATTATATTTATAAACTTTGTTTGGAATATTTAAATCATTCATGTACAGCATATCTGAATAGGCTACAGTGCTATCATTAAGTGGATACGACTCACTGATAGAGAATAATACATCAGAATCGACACTTTCAAGTAAATTTACTCCAAGACCATTTAAATTAAGCCTATATATACCACCTTCGGCGGTAAAAAAACAGCTACTATTATCATAATTTGAAACAAGATTCTGTGCATTATAGATGCCAGAAAGCAAATTTGTACTGTAAACTTGATTATCGTATTGGTTAACGTCTGATATACTTGCCTGTGTATTTATTGTAGAGTTTGCAGATTCATAAACTCCTTTGCATAAAACTTTTAAATTACCACTTGAAGAAATTACTGCTGAATTTGGATTATCCCCTACAATTAAACTACCATCAAAATCTGATAGTTCTACCAAATTATCTTTGTATTTAATTGAACAAATTGTAGAGTCTTTAATGTCTGTTGAAAGACCTCCACCATTTAGCACAAATGATTTATATGAATTACTAATTATGAAAACTGGCTTAGTACTATCTCCTGTCTCAATATCAGATGTAATTTCCATTCTATCGAAATCAACAATCTTAGCTTTAGCATCATCTCTATCGGCTACCAAAATTCTATTACTAGGGCTTAAAAAATCAAAATCTACGGGATTTATAAATCCATTAATAGTTCCTAAATCTTTAAATGAATCTAAATCAACAACAGAAAGATAGTTTTTTGCTAAGATATAAGCTCTTCCAGCGTAGAATTTAATCTTTCTTGGATCATTTAATGTAATATTATTTACTGAATTATAAATCTGATTTTCGACTTGAGGAAAAGAGTCTAAATAATTATAAAAATTAACTCCAACATCAGTAACAATATACATACCTTCACCATACTTATCTTCAATTATAGGATCAATTGGGTCATCTTTCTTACAAGATGTAACAACTAAAAGTGCTAATATTAATAATTTTGAAATTTTCATATTATTTTTTCGTAAAGATAAAAAAAGGAGAATATATACTCAACTCTTTTATTTAATTTTTATGGTAAATTAGTTAAAGCAATATCCTCCTGGAATAATACCAGTTCTTACAGAATCTACAACACTACCATCCACTGCATATCTATAAGACCATCCTTGCTGAACATAATCAACAGCATCTGTTCCATAAATGTGTTTATTATTAAATCCTAAAGAATAAAAACTTCTATTAATTAAAGGAACTGTTGGCAACATATTATCTCCAATATTAAAGGAATATACTGCTTTAGAAAATGAACCATCAGAGTAGTATAAAGTTGTTCCAGCATCATTAATTGTTAAATCCTTTGGATGATTCCCAACTGGAAAAACAAAAGAAGAAACAACAACATTATTTTCAATTTTAACCAAGCTTCCAGGTGTTTCAGAAACTACATTCGAGTTAGCATCATACTCAGTGTATCCTCCTGATAAAACCCATACATCACCGCTATAATCAACTACTGCAGAATTAGGTTTATCTCCTACTTCTAGTGTTGTCTCAACAATATCTGAACTAGTATTAATTACAGAAACAGTATTATCAAGTCCCAAACCTCCAACATTACAAATATATGCATAACCATTACTCTCAACAACTGCTTCAGGACCAGTACCACAGGTAATAGTTGATGTTACAGAATTAGTATTTAAATCAACTATTTGAACTCCATTAATACCCCAGTCAGTTACATATGCCTTTGATCTACTAACAGAAGTGATGTGTCTAGGTGAGCTCACATTTATAGTGGCAACATAATTCATAGAATCAACATTAGCAACTTCAATTTTAGAAGAATTATTAACCACTATATAAGCATTGTCATTAATGATAGACATAGACTGAACTACATCTCCAAGTAAAAATGAGTTGACAGATTGAAAAATATCATTTTCTACCACTCCATACTCATCAACAAAGGATATGGATCCATTTCCAGTTCCAAAATTGCCTTCATTTGTTATAAAATACCCATTATCATAAGCTGATTCATTGGATCGAATATCTATTTCATCTTTAGTACAACTTGAAATAAATATAGATATTAGAATCATAGATTTTAAAATATTTAATTTTTTCACTTTAGTTTTCATTTTAGTTTTAGTTTATAGTATAATTTATTGAGCAAAGAAATTCTCTGCCAGGATTTGGATAATTCTCATAAGTTTGATAAGATTTATTCATTAAATTTTTAACCTTAAATTCGATGTTAATTGGAAGCAATTTTATTTTAGTTTTTGCTGTTAAATTTGATATGAAATAACTATCAAGGTATCTGTCATTTTCATAACCATAGTTTGTAATAACCTTGTCAGTGAATGAATGATCAAAAATGAAATGAATTTCTTTGAAATTAAAATCAAGAATAAGATTTAATTTATTTAATGGAACATAACGTAATTGTTTTCCTGTTGAAACATCAAATTCAGAAGCAGAATAATCACTAATAGATTTAGTAAAACAGTAATTTGCTTTTAAAGAAATTTTATTCAGATTAACGCTAAATCCTGATTCAATTCCATTACTTTTTACTTTTTGAATATTTTGTGGTGTCCAGTCTCCATTATCTAATGTTTGCCATGAAATCATATCAGAAATGTTCATGAAATATATTGTTGAGTAAAATCTATAGTTAGATTTAGCGTAATCAATACCAACTTCTGTACTAAATGAATTTTCACTAGAAAGATCATTATTACCATAGGCATTTCCTGATTGCCAATATCTATCATTAAAACTTGGCAAACGGAAATTAACATTAATTCTTCCTCTTACTTTCAAATCTTTATACACTTTATACTCAAGAGCTAGAGAAGGAATAAATGGAACCAAATATACATCATGCCATTCTTTACGTAAAACAGTACTTATCTTAAGTTTATCGGTATCAAATTGAATGGCAGAAAAAACTGCTAAATTTTTCTCAGCTTTATAAATTCCACCATAGTTATTGTTTTCAATAAGATTGTTTGAGAAAATACTTCCAATATTTAATATTAAATTTTTCTTAGTATACTTTAAATTTAAGTCAGAAATATAACTCTCAGCTATAAAGAAACTATTTATATCTTTTGATAGTTCTGTGTAATTAAAATCTTCTTTTATATATGCTTGCTTAAACTGAATTTTAAATAAATTAAGAGAAAAAGCTGAAGAGATAAGAAATCTATCGTAAATATCATATTGCTTAGAATCAGAATTTAAAGTTGTCATATTCTGTGGAACTTCTCTGTCACTTTCAGTTCCCCAATAATTTAATTTCACAATACTATTGTTAAACTTATACGAAAAGTTGATTAATTTCTGATTTGATTTTAATTTACCATAATTGCTAACTTGCAAAGGAGAGTATAACTGAGAAGTATTTACATACTTAAAATTATTTTCATCAGTAATATGATTTAGAAAGATGCTAAGCGCAATATTATCTTTAGAGTGAGAAAACGACAATGCTTTACCATTTAAACCATAGCTTCCCCTGTCCAAAGTAACAATAATGTTACTCTTATTATTAAATTTCGGGACTGTATTACAATGAATACTTCCTCCCATTGCACCACTTCCAAATACAGAAGCGTCACCTCCGTGAACTATGTAAGTTTCATCAAATGACCCTACTGGTAAAATAGAAAAGTCAAGCAAACCATTAGCTGTGGAATTAAGTACTATCCCATTCCATTTAACTATAGTTTGTGAACTTGAAGTACCTCTAAATGATGGAGTAGACAATGCTCCGTATTGTTTTATATAAATTGAAGAATAGTTATTAAGTAAATCAGATAAACTATAACTTTTTGATAAGCTAATAAATTTAGGATCCAGTTTTTCGATATGAGCACCTGTATTGTGAGTTTGTACACGTGTTTCGTTTAAATGAACAGATGGTAGCAAAACAGTATCAATAGTATTTTGAGCAATTAAACTAATTGATGTTAGACAAAATAATATGTAAATTAAATAATTTTTCATACTTGAATTGTCTTATTCCAGAAACAATTAAATTAAATATGAATAGCAGGTCTTCTGACTTAGCCCCTTTGAATTGCCTTCCCATTAAAAAACAGTGGCATTTGTGGTATTCAAAATTATAGACTTTACAGCTTCTGGTAAAGTTGAGGATTTACACCCCATTCCCTTTTACACTAACTTAAGTGTACTAAACATGATACAAAAATAAAAACATATTTGAAAAACAGGAAAAAATAAAAAAATATTTTAATTTGATAATTTAAAAACTTTAGATGCTAACTGCAAACTCTTAGCAAATTCCTCAGTATTAATCTCTATTTCGTCTTTAAAGTGCGTGGCAAGATTCTCGGTAGCTATATTACCAACTAAATCATCTTTAGCCATAGGGCACCCACCAAAACCATTTAAAGCAGCATCAAAGCGCCTACAGCCATTGATATACGCGCTCTCAATTTTTTCTCTCCACTCATTCTTTTTAGAATGAAAATGTGCTCCAAATTCAATGTCAGTAAAATCATTAGTTAAAATAGCAAATAATTGAGAAATGTTTATGTTGTTTGAAACACCAATAGTATCTGATAGAGCAACTGTATTAATATTTAAATTACTGAGTTTTTGTATTAAAGAAGCAATCATGTCAGGATGATAATTTTCACCATAAGGATTTCCAAATGCCATAGATAAATAAACAACCATCTCTTTGTTATTATTAATACAAAGATTCTGAATTTTTTCGACAGATATTAATGCATCTGCTATAGATTTATTTGTATTTCTTTTCTGAAACTCTTCAGATACCGACAAAGGAAAACCTACATAATCAATTTCATTATGTAAACATGCCTCAGATGCCCCTTTAACATTTGCAACAATTGAAAGTAATTTACTTTTAGTTTGACTTAAATTTAGACTAGATAATACTTCTGATGTATCTTTTAGTTGAGGCACAAGTCGATGAGAAACAAAAGAACCAAAATCTATAGTATCAAAGCCCACCTTTAGAAGTTGATTAATATATTTAATCTTTAATTCTGTAGGTATAAAATTAATTATTCCTTGCATCGCATCTCTAGGACATTCTATTAATTTCATAAATCTAGAATTTCTTTATTAATTGCCTTTATTAAGCTAGGACCTTCATAAATAAAGCCCGTGTAAATCTGAACTAATGATGCTCCAGCTTTTATTTTATCGATTGCATCTTTAGGAGAACTGATACCACCAACTCCTATAATTGGAAATGATTTGTTTGATTTCTCATAGAGATAATTAATTATATAATTTGATCTGTCATTTAAAGGAGCACCACTAAGACCACCATTACCTATATCTTCAAGACGATTTACATTAGTTGTTAGTCCTCCCCTTTCTATTGTTGTATTTGTAGCTATTACACCATCAATTTTTGTTAAGGCAACTATTTCAATAATATCATCTAATTGTTCAACGGTTAAATCAGGAGCTATCTTTAATAATATTGGTTTTCTTTTAAACTTTGAGCTGTTAATCGCTTGAATCCTTTTAAGTATTCTTATTAAAGGGTCTTTTTGCTGAAGCTCTCTAAGTCCAGGTGTATTTGGTGAGCTAACATTTACCGCAAAGTAATCTACATGTGGAAATAGTTTTTCAAAACAAATTTCATAATCATTTACTGCATCAGCATTAGAAGTTAGTTTATTTTTTCCAATATTACCACCGATAATAATATTTGTTTTTTTTCTCTTTAATCTTGCAACAACAGCTTCAATGCCACTATTATTAAACCCCATTCTATTGATAATGGCATGGTCTTTCTTAAGCCTAAATAATCTAGGTTTTGGATTTCCAATTTGGGGTAATGGAGTTACAGTGCCTATTTCAACAAAACCGAAACCAAAGGAACCAAGCTCATCAAACAAAGTAGCGTCTTTATCAAAGCCAGCTGCTAGACCTACTGGATTAGGAAATTTTAAGCCAAATAAATTTCTTTCTAATCTAGAATCTCTAATATTAAATATCTTTCGAACTATCCAATTTTTAGCTGGCAAGTTAAGAATGAGCTTAATAGCTTTAAATGAAAAAAAATGAGCAGATTCTGGATTTAATAAGAATAAGAAAGATCTAAATATTTTGTACATCAAGATGTTTTAAACAAAAGTACTAATTAAGACCAATTTCAGCAAAATAAGTAAATGAGATTACAAACAAGAATTCAACAACTATTCTTTAATCTCTTGAAATGATTTATCCTTATAAAAAACAACAACTTTATCAATACTTTTAAATGACTGAGTAGCATTATCAGTATCATCTGTAGTCATATATCCAATTCCTGTAATTAGCCAATTTGAATTTAATTTTGGAAAAACACTTAATAATTTTTGTAAGAAGTCAATACTTGGTTTATTTCGTCCAGAAAGAATATGTGAAATAGTTGCTCGAGTAACACCTATATTATCTGCAAGTTCTGAAGATTTTAATCCTCTTGATTCCATCCAATTTTTAAGTCTATTATGCAATTTTCAATAATTTACATTTGTAAACTACAAATATATAAATATCGATTAAATATATAATAAATAATTACAATATAAAGCTTAATAAATTAAACTAAAGCTTTATATAAAATTACTAAAATATTGAATAATAGTAGTTTAAGTATTAAATATAATAAATATTATAAAACATGAAAATATTTGACATATATATGTTTACAAAAGTAAACTTTTAAGATTTTAGAGTGATTTAAAAATTAAACTAAAATTAAATGTTCTTGGCAATATTGGCCCGTAAAAGTAATTACTATCTCGATTCTTAAACGAATCAAAATCATCTTGAAATGAATTGGTAATATTTTTTATACCTACAGTTATCTCTGTCTT
>JABICI010000138.1 GCA_018652335.1 Flavobacteriales bacterium | reverse complement strand
GGATTAGCATTATTTACTAAAGAAATTATTCCATTAATGATTAAAGAATCTTATGGAACAATTGTAAATATTGGTTCAACAGCTAGCCTAAAAGGATATAAGAATGGAAGTATATATTCTTCTTCAAAATTTGCTGTTCGTTGTTTGACTCAATGCTGGCAAGCTGAGTTGAGGCAGTATAATATTAGAGTTTGCCAAGTTAACCCTAGTGAGGTTACTACAGCTTTCGGTTCTTCTGATAGAATAGAGAGAGAGAATGTTAAAAATAAACTTACTCCAGAAGAAATATCTCATTCCATTATTTCATCAATTGAAATGGATGATAGAGGGTTTATTAATGAACTTAATATTTGGGCTACAAACCCATTTAGTTAATTAATAGTCATCCTCTTTTTTATATTTCTTTTATCACCAAAGAATCATCTACTCTAAATCGTTCCGAATAAACTCCATTACTTGCAGCTTCCCCGATTCCGAAAATCATTACAACATGTGATTGCCAGTTAAGTTTTAGCATCTTTTTAATTCTTTTTTCATCAAATCCTTCCATAGGACAAGAGTCAAATCCTTCTGCAACAAGAGCCATCATAAAATTTTGACAGGCTAACGCTGTAGTTTTTGATACAGTTTCAAATAGTTCGTGTTTATATATAGGACCTCTAATTACTGGTTTGAAATATCCATAAATATTTACGAAAAGAAATATAAAGCGTTTGATAAGCCCAGAAATTCCTAAAAAATCATGATAATAAGCAAATGGAATAAGTTTGTTATAGTATTTGTCAACTAATGGAATAAATCTATTTTTTTTCTTGTGCTCTTCAATAATTAAATCACGATTTCTTTTCCATGTATCAATTTTGGATACAGCGATTACTAACTCTTTTGCTCCTTTTGCTGCATTTTGCGAGAAACAAGCCTTCACAACAGTTTCTTTCTTTTTTGGATCTCTTACCCAGTAGAATTCCCAAGGCTGTAAATTTGAAGAGTTAGCTGCAAGTACAGATGCTTTCAGACACTTCCTCATTACTGATTCAGGTACTTTGGTGTCTTTAAATTTTCTTACTGATCTTCGTTTATTTATTAATTCAAAGAAATCCATAATTTCATCTTTTGTGGGTTTTAATCCAAGTTAATAATTAGTACTTCCAAAAGTAAGCAATTACATCTGATTCTATTGTTCTTAAGAGATTAGTTCCTATGCATAGCATAACATTTCATTATCAGTGTTTTATATTTGCTTAAATAAAAAAATATGAGATATTTTATAATTCTACTGTTTTCAATGTCATCGTTTGTTACATCTTGTGATGATACGCACACAACAGATAGTAATAATTTTAAAATTATTGATATTATAAATGACGTCAATATGATATCTAATGAGAGTGATGTATCTGTCATAAATAGTAATGAGCCAATAGACGGTTTTGACATGCACAACTATTATATTGTTAAAATTATGTATGATGGATATGATAGTATAGAAACAGCTAAAGTTTACTTTGGAGATAGTGATATTTACGACAAGGCAAGATATACCTGGATTACTGATACATCAATTAGCCTTACGTTATTTCACTCAATTTCTGATAAATATTCTACATTTAGAGTTTCAGGAAGAATGGATGGTTCTGGATCCGGTACTAGCTGGGATTAATTTCTGTTAAAATAATTTAAAATTACAACTATCTTTGTGAAATGAAGAAGTTGCTTCTATTTTTTATTTTTAGTTCAAAATTAATGCAGGGTCAAGAGATTACAGTTGATTTTCTTAATTCAATGGATTCTAATATTTATTCTCAAATAATAGCATCATCACATGGAGATCTAGATAACGATAAAGTTGATGAACTTTTGTTAGTTGTTAATAGATTAGCTTCTTCATTGGATAATATACCAAGAAACATAATTCTTTTAAAAAAGAAGGAAGGATCTTGGGTGAAATGGCAGGAGTCAAGTACAGAAATTCTAGGATCTGGTGAAGGAGGTGTTATGGGGGATCCTTTTGAAGATGCGTATATTGAAGATAATGAAATTCATATTTCTCATTCAGGAGGCAGTAGGTGGAGGTGGTCATATCATCATACTTATTCTTTTAGAAAGAACTTATTTTTATTAAAATCTTACTATTCATATTGGGGGGCACTATGTGAAAGTAAGACTGAAATTATTTTTAATTTAATTTCTGGTGTAGGTTATTATTATGTAGATGTCGAAGAGTGTCCAGAAGGTTTCGGAGACAATTCTTACATGAAGGAATCATTGCCTTTAAAAGAAGACTTCTTTCGAACTGAACTTCATATTGATTTATTTTCAAGAACAGATAGTATTTATACTATAACAACTCCTCTAAATAACATTTTTACACTACCTCGATGAATTTTTTAACTTCTTTTAAAGGATTTCTATTATGTGTTATATTAGTTAGTATAATTTTAAATTCATGTGACAAAGAGATCGAAGTTGACTTAGGCTCTTCCCAAGAACAGCTTGTTGTGGAAGGATCTATTCAACAGGAGTATCCTGCCTATGTATTTTTAACGCTATCAGAAAACTACTTTAATCAAGTTGATATAAACACATTAGATAATATATCTGTTAATGATGCTGAAGTATATATTGAAAGAAATGATGGTGTGATACATAAGTTAACACATATTAATTCTATAGATACCTTGATGATTTTAGATTCGTTAATGTTACCAATTAAGGGGCTTTATATAGATGTTAATTATCAGCAAGATCAGTTTAGTCAAGCTGGCTATCAATATAAACTTTTCATTTATTGGAATGGCGACACAATTACATCAACGACTTCAATACCTCCACAATATCCAATTGATAGTGTATGGGTAGAGAGAAAAGATACAATAGAAGACCATTATAAATGTTATATATGGGCAAGATTAAATGATCCAGATACAATACATAATTCAATTTTGGTTCATTATAAGAGAGATATTGGCTGGAAGCCAATGGATCCATTGTTTATTCCAACAGCAATATCTGTTAGGTCAGACAATCTTCTTAACGGGGAGAGTCATACTGTTTCTTTTGCTAGATCAGGTAGATTTGATGAAGAAGACGGTGTTCTATTACCATTTTATGCAGATAGAGAGGTAGATGGTAATTTTGTCCGCAAGGATATAGTAATGCTTAGAATATCACATATGGATTATGATTCATTTAAGTTTTGGAGATCAGTTGAAAGAAATCAGAGTACTAATGGTAATCCATTTTCCGAACCAATGAATCTATATAGTAATGTTAAAGGTGGTCTTGGAATATGGGGGGGGTATGGGGTAAGTTATTTTTATATTCCTATTGTAGAGGATACAGTAATTTATGAAACATATAATGATGTTGATGTTTTGGAGATTTTTTAAAATAAACTCTGTTTCTTTGTAAAATGAAATATAAAATTTACCAAGTAGATTCTTTTTCAAATAGTATTTTTGCTGGTAATCCTGCATGTGTTGTGCCACTTTCAAAATGGCTATCAGATAACATGCTTCTTAATATTGCTAAAGAGAATGCAGTTGCTGAAACTGCTTTCTTTATAGATCATGGGGATTATATACATTTAAGGTGGTTCACACCTGATTTAGAAATTGATTTATGTGGACATGCAACACTAGCAGTAGCTCATGTTTTGAAATCTGAATTAAATTATAATAAAAAAAAGATAAAGTTTAAAACTCAAAGTGGTGAGTTAATTGTATTTCATGAAAATGATTTCTATTATTTAGATTTTCCATCTAGAAAACCAAAGTTATGTGAACTTCCAACTGAAATAGCATTAGCATTAAATATTCAGCCACAAGAAGTATACAGATCAAGAGACTATATGCTAGTGTATAAGAATCAGCAAGAAGTTGAAGCAATTGATGTAAATCAAGTATTTTTCAATAAAATAAATTTAGGTTGCGGAGGTGTGATAGTTACTGCAAAAGGAGATTCTGTTGATTTCGTGTCAAGATTTTTTACCCCTCAAGCTACAATTCTAGAAGATCCTGTGACTGGATCAGCACATTGCTCCCTAATCCCATTTTGGGCTGAACGATTATCTAAAATTGAGTTAAAGGCTACTCAGCTTTCAGTGAGAGGGGGTAGTTTGATTTGCAAAGATAATGCTGATCGAGTGTTAATTGGAGGGCAGGCGGTAACTTACTCAAAAGGCGATTTTTTAGTGTAATTAATATGTCAATGAAGCTAAATGATAAATATTGGAACAATAGATATGAAAAACTTGAAACAGCTTGGGATGTTGGAAAGGTATCGATTCCGCTAAAGGAATACTTCGAACAAATTAGCGATAAACAACAGAAAATTTTAATTCCAGGGTCTGGAAATGGCTATGAAGGAGAATATTTATTTAACAATAATTTTAGCAATACTCACATTTTAGAATACTCCAGTAAAGCTTTGCGTAATTTCATCAAAAGAGTTCCTTCTTTTCCCAAAAATCAAATACATAATATTGATTTCTTTTCTTTTGAAGGAAAGTTTAATCTTATAATAGAGCAAACTTTTTTTTGTGCATTAGATACAGAGTTAAGAAACGATTATGTTAAAAAAGTAAGCAGTTTGCTTGTTAAAGGAGGGAAATTAGTTGGGCTACTTTTTGATATCCCTCATAATACTAATAATCCTCCCTTTGGAGGAGATGTGAATGAATATCTTCAACTCTTTAGTGAAACATTTCAAGTTGAAGTGTTAGAGAGATGTTATAATTCTATAAGTTCTAGAAGAGGGAAGGAGTTATTTGTGATTTTAGTAAAGAAATAATTAACTATAAAAGATCTCTTTTACTAGCTATTTTATTAGTGCTTTTTCATAAAGAGAAATCCATTGCTTAACTGTCATTTTTGAACAAAGTTCTGCAATTAAATTATAAGGTATATCATCTAATTTTTTAAATCTTATACAGCTTTTTCCCATATCTAACTTATATTTAGCGTGCTTTGGGTATTCTTTAACGAACCAGTCTAGTATTTTTTTATCTGCATATATACCCATGTGGTATATTGCTATATTATTTTTTCTAACTGCTAAGGATAGGAATGGTAAGGGTAGATCTGGTGAGCAGTGGTAGCCCTTTTTGTAAATAGAATGAGGAACCACCCATGATGGCATACCATAATTGAGACATTCTTCATAGCCCTTAGGTAAAAATTCCCTAATTATTGAAATTAGTTTTATTACAGACTGCTTTTTATCACCTCTAAGATCATCTATATAGTTGTCAGTAGTCATTTTGTAAAAATAATTATAATTAATTAGTTTTTTCTAAACAATAATAAATTTGTCTGAACTCGTAAGTAATTAGTAGCTATTATTTCCAAAGTTAAGCAAAGCACCATACATTTGCCACATTAATAATTTAAAAAAAAACATGAAAATTTTACTAACCTCTGTCTTAGCTTTGCTTATATTTTCTTCACAAGCTCAAATAACTATGGTTCCTTGTGACTCTATTGATATCACTGTAGACCCTAATTCATCACACTATCAACCATCTTTTTCGTCTAATTGGATTCAAACTAGTGCTTATAACAATGGCACATTGTCTCCATATTTTGCTACTTCCTCTTTATCTGGATTTCCGGGAACTATTCTCTCAGAAGATTCAGCATTTACTCACACTGTTACTAATATTAGCCCTTCAGGTACTCCTTATGATACATTGATTGTATGTTTTGCAGTTTCAGGAATTGATTCATTGGGTAATATGCCTGGTGCTGTTACTGCTACTTGGTCGTGTGGACTCAGTTTC
>JABICI010000122.1 GCA_018652335.1 Flavobacteriales bacterium | reverse complement strand
TTAATTATTTTAATATTTGATTCTAAATATCTATTATAATAATTACTCACAAAATCATTATTTTCAAAATAATATATTAAACCTTCAGAAATTTTACTCAATAACTGATTATCAAAAATGACTAGTCTAACTTCAAACTTATTTAGAGCATAGAACTTTTCATCCATATCTTGCTGATACAATTGTTCTGCTTCAATTTTCTTTATTGAAGAGGCAACATTAAGTTCAATACCCAAAGCTTTAGAAATATAACTATAGTCTTCGTTATCAATGCTAATTTGTAAATGATTGATCAAATCAATTGCTGTTCTTTGGCTTAAATCCTCAACTTGATCTTGACGTTCATATTCAGCAATACCTGACATACAAATTGCATTTGTCTCATAATAGGGTTTTTTAAAATTTTGATACAATATTACTGCTAAGACTCCAATTAAAATGAAGACAATTAATAGCTTCTTATTTCTTCTATTAAAATTTATAAATTTTACAAATAACTTCCCTAAATCTAATTCCTCATTCATATTTATATATTTCTTTAAATCAATTTTGGTAAAAATACAATATTAAATTACAAAGATTAAATAGAAAACAAGTTCTATAATAAAAAATGAGCTCCTTAACTGAAGCTCATTTTTATATGTTATTTAGACTATTAATATTCCCATAAATCATGCTCAATATTAAAAATTTCAGCTTTAATACGTTCAGCTTCTAAAAGGGCATCTAAACCCACCATATATTCATTAACCTCACGATCCATAACATTTGCTTCCCTAACAATTACAGATCCAAACATTCTTTTCCAAAATATATCATCATAAGTTCTTCTTTCTGCGTCATTCTTAACTAAATTAAAAACCTCAGCATTTATCAATACTTCGCGAGCTTCAGGAAAATGCACCCAAAATAATGGAGAAAAACCACCAGTTAATTTATTAGTAATCTCATCTCTATTTTCTTGAAGTGGTGCAAGACCTATTATACGGACATCCATCACAGATCTTTGTTTGTCAAAGAACCATTCTTCTTTTAGTCTCCATTTCTTTACGGTATTTCTATTAAATGGTATTTTAACTGCAACTGTTTTCTTAGCTAAATCTATATCAACACCCTGCCTTACTAATTCCATATCAGTTACTTCTCGAATTTCCTCAACAGCCCCACCAATAGTTTTAATTTCTGTTGCAGTCATAGGTGATCGGAATTCATCATCATAAACAGCATTTCCGTAAGCTGTTATAGTCCCTTCTTGAATAGCACTATATATTACGTCAATTAGACTCATTCTATCATCTGTAATAGCAGCGCCTGCCTCTCCTGTATTCTCAGGGTAATAAAAAGCGTGGTTTATTTTTTGTCTTAAATCTATTTCTCTCCAGATTTTACGGGACCACATAACATCAGCTTGTCTTAATGGCGCATATTTTTGAACAATCTTATTATGATGCTTTTCTTTTTTATAAACAGAGTTCATATCTTCAACAGATAGTACATCTTGAGCGCTTACTGTAAGTGAAATTATTACTGCAGCAATTAGTAGTGAATATATCTTTTTCATAATTTATTATTTAATTTCTATAACAAGGTCATTTAAGTCTTGTTCAATTTTTGTGCCATATCTAATGGCTTTTATTTTTGAAATATTTATTGTAGATCCAGAAGAAGAATTAACAATAATATTTTTCATCTTTTTAGTCCATTCATTGTTAGAAGACTTATCTGATGCTGCAGCTCCTTTGTATGTACCTGATAATTTAAATTCAGTTACAAGATATGTAAGGCCTTCAAATTCGAAATTTTTCAGCTCTGCAAGAACACCACCAGATGAAGTTAATGTGGTTCTATCTACTAAACCATTTTTTACACCGTTAATATATGGTGTTGGTGGCGGTGGAACTTTAACTCTAAAGGGAATCTCTCCCATCTTAGTTCTCTTACCATCAACATCAGCAAATAATGTAATTTTTGCCTTCCCCTCTTTTACAGGGCGAACTGACCATTCCCCTAAAGACTTTTTAGTAGGTTTAATCTTACCATTATTAACGACCGCAGAAATTTCACTAGATGTATAACCAGGAACAGAAACTTTGATAGGGTTATCTAATTGTGTATACAAGATATTCATTTTAACAGGAGATACAACTGCAGTTTTAGCAGCAACAAGATACTCTCCATTAAATGGATAAAACTTAGTTCCAGTCTCAGTTTTCATAGAAATTAATCCACCGTATTTCTTTAAACCCTCTGAAGAGGTTCTCTTTGAAAAAACACCCTTACCATTTATAACTCTTACCACTTCATACTCACCACGCATCTCATATTTTCCACCACCAAGACTATCGTATTCACCAACAAAAATCTCTGGGTCTTGTCCATCTTGTTTAGCAGAAATAAAGATAGATGATCTAAATGAATCTCCTCTAAGAACAAAATTTGATTTAGGAATTTGAATACCTTCAGCTGATGTAAATTTTAAGGACTTAGAATCAATATCTCTTTTTAAATAATCAATAACATCTGCTTCCAGGTTTCTAAGATCTGACTGTATCTTGGATAGAATTGTTAATGCGCTAACTGAGGGCATATCAACGAAATTATATGTTTCCCAATTTTGTTGTTTTTTTCCTACTCTGTCAGAAACATCAAAAACAATATTAATATTATCAATAAGCCCTTGATTATTACCAGACAAATTAATTAGAAAATCTCTATATTCTTCAATTTTTTCTTTTAATTCAGTAGCTCTTTTCTTAACTCCTGGATTGACAGATTTTGGATAAAACAAATCTTGTGATGCATATCTGTTACTTTTATTTTTAAGATAAGCAATAGGCATAGATTTCTGGAATTGTGTTAAATCAGTAAAATTTTTATCAACTATAGCAAGGGACTCTATTAAATCTCCGTCTGCATCATAAATGTCTGTTTCACTTCCAAAATATATCTTATTTTTATCAACTTTGCATACCAAATCGTACTTCATTTCTTGTATAAATAAGACCGCTGCATCAGACTTACTTTTAATTAAATAAGCCTTATCTCTTACATCTTGATATTTTTCAGGATTATTAGATGCTGCATTATCAAATGCGGCATAAGTAGATTCATTTTTTGAATTAAAATTATTTGTAGTTCTTTCAATACCTTTATTAACTTCAAAAAATGAGTTTAAAACTTCTTTTGATACATTTAATGCTAGTAATGCTGTAAGCACTAAGTACATCATGTTAATCATCTTTTGTCTTGGTGATAAATTCCCTCCTGCCATAGTATTCTATTTATTGTTTGGTATTACTGTAAGATGATTATTTATTTGGATTCATTGCGTTAAGCATATTAGAATATACAGAATTTAGTTGCTCTAAGTTCTCAGCTAAACTACCAACTTGTACTTGAAACTTTTTCGAGTCTTCTACTGATGATTGTAAATTTTGAAGAAATAAATTTGTAGCCTCCATTTGCTGGTTAGATGCTTGTAGTTGAAGTTCATAAAGTGCATTAAGAGCATTCATGTTTTTTACACCTTCATGAATTTGCGAATTATACTCAGAAATCCCTGCAGCAGCAGTTACAGTTTCGTTTAATTGTTTTGCTGATTCACTAAATGACCTTAAACCATCATTTAAACTTTCTATAAGTTCATTATCAATTTTTGCTTTTTCCAATGCATCGTCTAATTGCTGTGATGGTCTTTTATTAGAATTTGGGTCTTCCATGTGTGCAAGTTCAGGATAAACTAAAGACCAATCTGGATCTACATGGGGTTTTTCAAAAGCAGAAAAGAAAAATATAATTGCTTCAATACCAAGTCCAGCCATAAGCATGTAAGATGCACCTGGCAGATTCTCAATCTTAAAAAGTGCACCTAAGATTACAATGGCCGCACCCCAACCATATAATTTTGGCATCATTAATTTATACCATTTTGCTTCTGTAATTTTTTCAATGTTATCTATGAAACTCATATTCTATTTGTTAGTTATTTATAATTTATCTTAAAATCCTTTTAAATGTATTGGTAAAAAATTCATTTTATTAAAGATTGAATATTTTTTTATTCAAAATCTTTTTTATCTCTTCCTAAAAAGTCAACGGCACATCTAAAACCAATGTAAGATTTTGCTGTATCTTGGTATTCAAATGTCCTAGTACTGTTTTGAATAAAGTAAGCAATATCTTTCCATGATCCTCCTCTAATAGCTTTTCTTTTTAATACTGCGAGATCATCTTCTTGAGCATCATAGGATCTGTCCATATTCATATCATGTGAGTAAGAAAAAGCAGATTCATCATACGCATTTGAAGTCCATTCAGCAACATTACCAGACATATCATAAAGACCATATCCATTTGGATTATAAGATGCAGTTTTGATTGCTTTAATTCCACCGTCAGCAACATAATTACCTCTAAGTGGCTTGAAATTTGCTAAAAAACATCCTTTAATATTTCTTGTATAAGGACCTCCCCAAGGGTAAGGAGACGCATCTAAACCACCTCTTGAAGCATACTCCCATTCTGATTCAGTTGGCAATCTAAATTCCGGTAAAATTGGCTGCTTAATCTCTCTTAAAAAAGAATTCATCATCTTAGACCTCCAATGAGCAAACGCAGTAGCTTGCTTCCAGTTAACTCCAACAACAGGATAGTCGTCAAAAGCAGGATGCCAGAAATATTTCTTTGCATATGGATCGTTAAAAGAATATGAATAATCATGATTCCAAGTTAATGTGTCAGGATATATATTTATTTCAATATCTTTGAGAAACTCGCTTCTATCAGTTTCACCCTTTGCACCATTCTCTCTGTTAGATTTAAGAGATGCAGTTTTAAGATCCAGTACTTGATATTTGTAAGTAAATTTCCTTGTATCAAACTCTTTTACTCTTCCATCAAACACCTCACTACCAGTCAAATACATTTCTTCAAGAATTGATCTTACATCCATATCATCCATATTGATTTTACCTTTCCAATTAATCAATGGTTTTCCGTAGGCATCTTCTATTGGCATATCGTTCTCATCAAGCATCACGTATTCTGGATCATCGAATTTCATTACGGCTAATTGCTTTCTTAATATAGAATCTTTTACCCAATTTGTAAACTGTCTGTATTCATTATTTGTAATTTCTGTTTCGTCCATATAAAAAGCACCAACAGAAACTGTTTTAGACTGCGAAACATTTGCAAAAGGAACATCTTGATCAGAAGGCCCCATGTTATAACTTCCTTGTGGAATAAAAACCATCCCATAAGGGTCTGTAGGATTCCAAATTTGTCTATTTTGAGAGCCAATAAGCTCTCCATTTCCAGAACCACCACATCCGTAAAGTGTGGCAATTATTAATGTTACTAAAATTATTTTTTTCATATTCATATATTTTTATCACCTAAGTGTATTAAATCATTTTACAGAAATCTAGGATTTTTGTATTTTGAAATTGTTTTTGAAGTTTTTACTTTAAAGTTATATCCTAGCATAAACTCAAAAGAATTAGACATTGGATTAACAATGGTAACATCATATCCAACACCAAATTTTAAACTCTCGTTTATATTCATACCTGCAAGTATAATTACACCTTCATTTATTCGATAACTCAAACCACTCCACATCTTGTTATTGTAAATCAAATTTGTATTGATATCTAATTGAGATGTTGCACCATCATGCTTAAGATATATTGAAGGGTGTAAAGAAAAAAGAGGATTTATCTCATAATTATATCCAGAAATAAGAAAATAATGTCTAGCTAAATTAAAGGATTGTCCATCACTCCATTCAATTGTAGGCTCAGTCATGTGAGCCGAAGATAAACCTATGTACATATTTTGATTATTGAAATAAACTCCAGCACCAATATCAAGTTTAGATCCATTAACATCACCTGTAGGAATAACCGGATCTCCAGCTTGAGAAGGAAGAAGTGCTCCACCATTAAGACCACTTTGATACATTCCAACTGACATTCCCATCCCAATTTGCCCAAAACCTAGCTGAGTCCTGTAGGCATAAGATGCCTGTATGCCCAAATTACTAAAAGAGGCAATATTATCTTTTACAATATTAAGTCCAACACCTCCATTAAGAATTGGAACTTCAGCATCAACACTAAAATTTTGTGTTGAAGCAGCAGCCCCTTCATCATCAAAACCCATCCATTGCGACCTATGTAAAACCGAAGTAGATATACCAGATGTACTACCAGCGTACCCTGGATTATTTGCTAGTTTATTAAACATGTTTTGACTGAATTGTGGATCCTGTTGCGCACTAAGACTCAAAACACAAAACACAATTACGCATAAAAATACTATTCTTTTCATCTACAATTTACTAAAAAATTTGTGCTAAAATAAACAATTTTTAAGACTTAAATATTATTATCTGATACTAAACTTGATTTATAGAGCTCAAATTACTGTCTTCCAAAGCTTTACTAGCCCAACTTATTAAAAGTTTTTAGCCATTTATCTGGGATATCACCTGAATTTGCAATTTCATAATCTCTGTAAGAACAAGCAATGTAATACATTTGAGCATCTCTATTCCCTTCTTTATAAAAAGGAACGCCCATCCACCATCTACCACTATTGTTACTCTTAAAAAATTTAATTTCATTTTTTCCATCCTCAAATGCAACCGTGTATTTAATACAACTCTTTGCAACTGGATTTAATTCGTTTTTTCGGATACTATATCCATCAATAAAATACCATATCATCTGTGCTAATAAATAAGCTGTTTGATTCCTTATGTCAAGATCTTGATTATATTCAAATAACCCAATTGCAGATACTTTATCACTAAGACCAGCATAACGCATTATTCTTAAAGATTCTTCGCCATTAAGTCCATTAGGTGAAGAATAAACATTTCCGCAAGCATAACTGTGCTGTATAGCAGAAATATCAAAACTTAAAAAATCTGTATTTCTTAATATTGGCTCAGCCTCACTAAAATTTGCTCTCAAATTACCTAAACGTAAAGCATCAAAATGCATTGCATTTAACATCTCAGTAGCAAAATTTGAAACAAAGTAAGATTGAAACGCTAAATTTGTAAAATGAAATAATTTATTAGGCTTATCAGCA
>JABICI010000040.1 GCA_018652335.1 Flavobacteriales bacterium | reverse complement strand
TTAATTTAATTAGAAGCTTCAATCATTTTTTTAACTCTTAATCTAAGTGCATTTAACTTAATAAAACCCTCTGCATCAGAATGATTATAATCGGCTGATCCTTCTTCGAATGTTACTAAACTTTCGCTATATAGAGAAAATGGTGATTTTCTTCCAGTTATAATTACATTCCCCTTGTAAAGCTTAGCTCTAACTGTTCCAGACACATTTTTTTGGCTTACATCTATTGCAGCTTGTAGCATAGTTCTTTCGGGGGAAAACCAAAATCCATTATAAATTAATTCAGCATATTTAGGCATCAATTCATCTTTAAGATGAGAAGCGCCTTTATCAAGAGTAATAGACTCAATAGCTTTTCGCATATGAAATAAAATAGTTCCACCTGGGGTTTCATAAATTCCTCTAGATTTCATACCAACAAATCTGTTTTCAACTAAATCAATCCTACCTATACCATTGTTACCTCCCAAAATATTTAATTCATGAAGCATTGACGCTGGCGATAAAGTTTTTCCATTCAAAGAAATAGGGTCCCCATTTAAAAACTCTAATTCTATTTCAGTTATTTTATTAGGTGCATCAAAAGGTGACTTTGTTCTTGAATATACAAACTCCTCTGGTTCAATCCACGGATCTTCTAAAATTTTACCTTCAGCTGATATGTGTAATAAATTTGCATCAACACTAAAGGGTGCTTCACCCCTTTTGTCTTTAGGAACGGGTATTTGATTTTTTTCAGCATAATTTATTAGACTGGTTCTACTAGTTAAATCCCACTCTCTCCAAGGTGAAATTACTTTTATATCTGGTTTTAAGCTATAATAGCCAATTTCAAATCTGACTTGGTCATTACCTTTACCAGTTGCGCCGTGAGAGACAGCGTCAGCATTAGTTAAGTTCGCTATTTCAATTTGTCTTTTTGCGATTAAAGGTCTTGCAATGGAGGTTCCTAACAAATAAATACCTTCATATAAAGCATTTGCTCTAAACATTGGAAATACAAAATCTTTAACAAACTCTTCTTTCAAGTCATCTATAAAAATTTCTTTTACTCCTAGCATTTCTGCTTTTTGTTTTGCTGGCTGAACTTCTTCTCCTTGACCTATATCTGCGGTAAAAGTGACAACTTCGCAATTATAAGTGTCTTGAAGCCACTTTAATATAACTGAAGTATCCAATCCTCCAGAGTAGGCTAAAACTACTTTATTTATTTCAGAATTTGTGTTGATCATTTTTTTTCCTTAAATCTTAATTAATTCAAAAATATTTAAGTTATAAATATATTTATTAAGAAACTAATAGAATTTAATTATGAAATATATTTAAGTTAATTTTAACTTTTTGTAAAAAAAAATATAAATTAATCAATTAGCTATTGTCAGTTTTATTAATCATTGATAGTTTTAGATATCATTCGACTGATCATATTATATCGTTTTTATCATATTAAAGTTAGAATTTAATATTTACTGGTCAGGTTATTGCATAAAATGTGCAATATAGTGGGAAATAAGTATGAAGAATTTTGAAAAAATTATTTTGTTAACTTTTTTATTGTTTTCATTACCTTTTTCTAATGTTGTCTGGGCAGAAACTAAATTATTAGGTTCTGAAAAATATTGGAAAGCTTATTCAACTAAAATTAGTAAAAGTAAAACTTGCTTTATAACTTCCACACCCATTAAAACCACCGGTAAATTTGATAGAGAAAATCGAGGTAACCCTTTTGTTTTTGTAACAAATACAAAAGGTGGTGAAAAACACGAAGTTTCAATTAAGGCAGGTTTTAATTTTAAACGTAACAATGATGTAATATTCAATGTAGATGGAAAAATAACAAAATTATTTCCAGTTGACGATAGAGCATGGTCTGAAAGCTCGAAGATCGATAGGCGCTTAGTCCAATCCATGAGAAAAGGGAAAAAGCTTGTTGTAACAGGAATTTCATCTCCTGGAAATAAAATCATAGATTCATATTCATTATCGGGATTTACAAAAGCCCTTAGGCTGATAGATAAAAGCTGTTCATGAAATATCCATATATAAGAAAGTAATAGGAATGTTTAAACAAGATCTATTAGATTTCAGTTTAGAGCAGTTACAGGATTTTTGTACCTTAAATGAGTTGTCGAAGTTTAGAGCAACTCAAATTTGGAGATGGATTTACTGTTTTGGACATAAATCTTTTGCTGACATGAACAACATTGCCAAAGCAACAAGAAATTCTCTAACCCAAATATCATTAATTTCCCGACCAGAAGTTGCTGAGATGCAAGAAAGTAAAGACGGAACAATAAAATGGTTAATCAAGCTTAAAGATAATTCTGAAGTTGAAACCGTCTTCATACCTCAAGATGATAGAGGAACAGTTTGCTTATCAAGCCAGGTAGGATGTACACTTAACTGCACTTTTTGTCACACTGGTACACAAGCATTAGTAAGAAATTTAACTTCAAGCGAAATTCTTGGCCAATTAATGTTAGTTATGGATCATTTAGATGACTGGCCATCTGGGAAAAATAATAGAAAAGTTACTAATGTTGTTATGATGGGTATGGGAGAGCCATTACTGAATTTTGAGGAAGTCAGTAAAGCAATAAAAATTATGATGTCAGACGATGGTATTTCTTTGTCTAGAAGAAGAATTACTCTTTCAACTTCAGGAATAGTTCCAATGATTGAAAAATCAGGAATAGACTTAGGTGTAAATTTAGCTATTTCACTTCATGCTGTCAATGACGACCTAAGGAATAAGTTAGTGCCTATAAACAAAAAATATAATTTAGAAAATTTAATTGATGCATGTAAAAATTATCCTGTTTTATCAAATTCAAGAAGAATTACTTGGGAATATGTTATGTTAAGAGGTATTAATGATACAAAAGAAGATGCTCTGAATCTAATTAAATTAATTAAAGGGATTCCATCCAAAATCAATTTGATTCCATTTAATCCATGGCCTGGATCTCTATTTCAAACCTCAACTCAAAAAAATATTGATATTTTTGCAAAAATAATTATGGATGCCGGATTTGCGTCTCCTATTAGAAAACCAAGAGGACAAGATATTTTTGCAGCATGTGGACAATTAAAGTCAGAAACTACAAAAATTAGAAAGTCTCAACTTAATAAATTGGTACCAGTTCATGCACTATGAAATATTAAATTTTGATGTAACTATTGCTTAGATGTGATTTAAGTATTATATATATATTGATGTTACAATATTTTATTAAATAAACATAAGGATAAAAAATTAATGAATGATAATCGTTTTATGTCAAGCTCAAGTGCTCAGGCTACCCAAATCGATTTGGGATTAAGATCATATATGCTTGGTGTTTATAATCATATGACTACGGCTCTAGCATTAACTGGTTTGATGGCTATGGGTTTAAATTTTCTTGCGATTTCTAATGGCGCATTAACTCCTATTGGCGAGATTTTCTTTTTGAGCCCACTAAAATGGGTTCTTATGCTTGCTCCTTTAGGTATGGTATTCTATCTATCAGCTAAGCTTAATAGTATTTCTGCAGAAAAAGCGAGAAATCTATTTTATGTATATGCTGGATTAATGGGGCTTTCACTGTCTTCATTACTACTTGTATATACTGGAGCATCAGTTGTTAGAGCTTTTTTTGTAACTGCAGCAGCATTTGCAGCTTTGTCATTATATGGATATACAACAAAAAAATCGCTTTCAGGCTTAGGTTCTTTTCTAATGATGGGAGTGTTTGGTCTGATTATAGCTCAGATTGCTAATATATTTATGGCTTCAACACAATTAGATTTTATAATTTCTATTGTTGGTGTTTTGATATTTGCTGGTCTTACTGCATATGATACTCAAAAGATCAAAAATATGTATTTAGCTGGAGATAATAATGAAGTTTCTGGCAAAAAGTCAGTATTAGGTGCTTTAACTTTGTACTTAGACTTTATATTAATGTTTCAGTTCTTATTAATGTTTTTAGGAAATAGAGAATAATAATTTTATCTTATTTATAAAAGCCATCTTCGGATGGCTTTTTATTTGTCTAAAATCATTTTTTCTATATTTGTTACGATTTTTGTAGATGTTGGTTTTGTAACGCTGGCATACC
This sequence comes from Flavobacteriales bacterium, assembly GCA_018652335.1. Lineage (GTDB taxonomy): Bacteria > Bacteroidota > Bacteroidia > Flavobacteriales > BACL11. The sequence continues at coordinate 118 of JABICI010000040.1, read as the reverse complement.
AAGAATCTAGTTTACCGTCTCTGTCGATCAAATATTTATAAAAATTCCATTTTGGAAATGCAAGAAATCCCGCTTCTTTTTTAACCCAGTTAAAAAAAGGATGACCATTCTTACCTTT